>CAZHKX010000018.1:0-19416 GCA_964532805.1 uncultured Clostridia bacterium | reverse complement strand
AAGAGTGGGCATAAGCTCCGGCAAAGACCTATTGCTTAGGTTCTTCATCAACGGAAGCCCTTTCTTGTCAAGGCTGTAAATGAATAATCTTGACACCCAGTTAAGAGCAAATATATACTTATCTGGTGTCGGAGGTGGACCGGTATGAGGCCTTTTATTATCGACATCAGGAAGATCGAAGGCGTAAACGGGGCATCTCTTGACTGCAACCTCGCCTGGACCCCAGATGGACTGGACTTGGCAAGGCAGTGCGCAAGCTTCGTCGGGGATGTCCGCTTCAAGGGTACAGTGAGCAACATCGGCGGGGCGTATCTGCTCGACGGAAGAATCTCAGGCGCCTTCAAGGCTCAGTGCGACAGATGCCTTAAGGAGTTCACCTCGGATTTCGAGCTTCTGCTTACGAGGGTGTTCGCCGAGGCCGGCTACGAACCGGCACTTGAGGACTCCGACATCGAAACCCTGAACGGGCTAGAGATAGACCTTGGCCCTCATATCAGGGAAGAAGTGGTTCTTAGCATGCCGATAAGGCTTTTGTGCGAAGATAGCTGCAAGGGGCTATGCCCCGGATGCGGCGTTGACCTTAACAATGGGGAGTGCATTTGCGGCAAGTCGCATTGATGCATAGAAGAGGGCCCCACCTTATTAGGAGGTAAGCTTATGGCAAATCCAAAGCAGAGATTCGGCAAGTCCCGCACCAGGAAGCGCCGCGCTAACTGGAAGGCAGCGACGCCTACGCTGGTAGAGTGCCCCAAGTGCAAGGCGATGAAGGCACCTCACACAGTATGCGGAGAGTGCGGTTTCTATGACGGACGCGAGATAATCGCCGTTGCGGAGACAAAGTAAGGACGTGAAGCGGGTTCTCCGGGATCCGCTTTTCGCTAACCGTGGAGTGATATTATGGCCCGCATATTAGCTGACCTGATGGGCTCCGACAAAGGTTTGAAGGTAGTCCTGGAGGGTGCGCTCCGAGCAAGCGCAGAGGGCATCGATGTCGCGCTGATCGGAGACCGCGAAAGGATACTGGCGACAAGCGAGGAAGCGGGCAAGCTGGAGATAATCCATGCCCCGCTTGAGATAACCATGGCCGACGATCCCATGAACGTCGTAAGGCAGAAGAGGGAGTCATCAATGGTCATGGGTGCAAGGTATGTCGCCGAGGGGCACGCCGATGCCCTGGTCTCCACAGGCAATACAGGAGCGCTTCTGGTTGCCTCTACCCTTATAGTAGGCAGGATTCCGGGAGTCAATAGGCCTGCACTAGGGGTGGTTCTGCCCGGCCTTGGAGGCCCCTCTATGCTCATAGACGTTGGAGCCAATCCAGACTGCGAAGCCAGGAACCTCTTTGAGTTCGGGATAATGGGCTCATCCTACATGTCCGATGTCATCGGCGTGAAGCAGCCCAAGGTGGCCCTTCTGAACAATGGCACCGAGGAGAAGAAGGGCAGGGAGTACATAAGGCAATCTTATGCGCTTCTTAAGGATTCAGGCCTGAACTTCATCGGAAACATAGAAGGCAGGGACATCATGACGACGGCAGCTCACGTCATGGTGTGCGACGGCTTCACGGGAAACGTGGCCCTCAAGCTGATAGAGGGCATGGCGGGTATCTTCGGCAAGCTCATAAAGGAGGCTGCCATGCAAAACGCCGCATCAAAGCTCGGTGGCATGCTCATGAAGCCGTCCTTGAAGAAGCTATCCAACAAGCTGGATTACTCATACTACGGGGGCGCACCCTTCCTTGGCCTTAAGAAGCTGATAGTCAAAGGACACGGAAGCAGCAACTCCTTCGCTTTCTACAATGCCATAAGGTTCGCAGCGCAGGCGGCGGACGCCGACGTGGTCGGAAGGATCACGGAGGCCTTTTCCAAGGAGAAGTCAGCAAGCCAGCCGGAGGTGTAGATAATGAACGAGCAGGAGATCTTCGAAGTCGTAAAAAAGATAATAGTGGAGAAGCTCTCGGTGAAGCCCGAGCTTGTGACCATGGAGGCCAAGTTCGTGGATGACCTCGGCGCCGATTCCCTTTATCTCAACGAGATCGTCTATGAGATCGAGGACAGGTTCGACATCAAGGTGCCGGACGAAGCATTCGATGAGATGCAGAGCGTCGGGCAAGCGATCAGGTACGTTCTCAAGACAGTCAAGAAGTAAGATCCAGGCTGTGAGAGAGGACATCATCCGCGCGCTTGAGAAGGCGGCGGGCTACATCTTTCATGATGCTGCCCATGCCGAGATGGCACTTTCCCATACCTCATACTCGAGGCATATAGGAAAGGGGCTGGCAGGAAGCAACGAAAGAATGGAGTATCTCGGGGATGCCTTGCTGAAGTCGTATGTCGCAAGGCATCTTTTCACGGAGTACCCGGAAGATGACGAAGGTGCCCTCTCCAGGAAATCCGCCAGGGCCGTATCAGGAAGGGCGCTGGCCAATGCCGCAAGATCAATGGGACTTGGGCTTCTTGTCATGCTCTCGCCTCAGGAGGAGGCGACCGGGGGCAGGATGAGGCAGAGCATACTCGCCGGATGCTTCGAGGCACTAATCGCAGCAATCTATTTGGATGGAGGCACGGATGCCGCCGAAGGCTTCCTTGCAAGCAACCTCCTTCCTCACATAGCTGGGGACCTTTCCAATTCCGATAGGGATGCGAAGTCAGCGCTTCAGGAAGCCCTACAGGGAAAGGGGCGACCGGCCCCTGAATACCGAATGGTCAGCCGGACAGGCCCCGACCATGCACCGAGCTTCATCGTTGAGGCACTAGCCGAAGAGGTACCGATCGGTAGGGGAAGCGGTTCAAGCCTCAAAGAGGCCGAGCAGGCGGCGGCGCAGGATGCCCTAAACAGGGCGGAGGCATCGTCCAGATAACTAGGAAATAGAGGGCCGGAGGTGGCGAATTGCAGCTTCGCAGGCTTATTATAAACGGCTTCAAGACATTCGCCGGGAAGACCGAGTTCGAATTCAGGGAGGGCATAACTGCCGTTGTCGGCCCAAACGGGTCCGGCAAGAGCAACCTTTCCGACGCCATCAGGTGGGTGTTGGGAGAGCAGAGCGCAAGGATCCTGAGGGGATCATCCATGTCGGATGTGATCTTCGCGGGCACCAACCTGAGAAAATCCTCATCAATGGCGGAAGTGACCGCCGTGATAGACAACACCGACAGGGCCCTCGCTCTGGATTTCGACGAGCTCTCGGTCACCCGCCGCGTCTACAGGGACGGAGAGAGCCAGTTTCTGATAAACGGGGTAGAATGCAGGCTTAAGGACATCACCGAGCTCTTCTCTGGCACAGGCCTCGGCAAGGAGGCCTATGCCTCGATAGAGCAGGGCAAGGTCGATGCTATCATATCGTCGCAGCCCCAGGACAGAAGGGGCATATTCGATGAGGCCTCAGGCATACAGCGCTACAAGAACAGGAAGATGGAAGCCGAAAGGAAGCTCGCCGACGTAGACGAGAGGACCGAGCGTGCAGCCGAGGTACTCGCCGAGCTAGAGGGCAAGGAGCCTTCCCTGGTAGTTCAGGAGGCAGATGCCGAGAGATACAAGGCGCTTTCCGCTGAGGCAAGAGGCCTTGAGATGAGGCTTGTCGGCATCGAAGCCTCGGATGCCCATTCCCGCTTCAGGAAGCATGAGAGGCAGCAGGAGGCGAAGAGGGCGGAGAAGGAAAGGCTTGAGGGGGAGATCTCGCTCGCAGAAGCGGAGCTTGAGACCTTGCGCGTCAAGGCCGAGGAGCTTTCCATCCGCATAGACGGAGTGAGCTCCAGCTCGCAGGCGGCATCAAGGGCCTCAATGCGCCACGAGATGAGAAGCTCCGAGATAGGAAGCCAGTTAGAGTCCATAGCAGCGAGGAACAAAGAGGCGTCGTCTGAGATAGATTCCCTGCTGGCTGAGGCGGCGTCGACCGCTGCTGAGGCGGATGAGATCGTCAAGCTGAAGTCCGAGATAGCAGCCGAGCTTCTGGAGAACGATAGCAAGCTCCAAGCCGCTGAGGACGAGAAGGCCAGGCTCTCGGTCCGGTCAGAGGCGATCGAAGCCAAGCTTGAGGCATTCAGGGCAGAGCATTTCGAAATCGCCTCGCGAGCGGCATCCGCCAGAAACGCGCTCTCGAAGCTGAAGGATAGCGAAGCCGGCTGGGAGGCTAGAAGGGCACGGCTTGAGACGCAGCTGAAGGAGAAGGCAGATGAGCTGGGCAGGGTATCCGCAGAGCAGGAGGAGCAGGCGGGCCAGCTCGCCATGCTGCGCCAAATGGAGGGGCATACAGCTGAAGGCCTTTCCAAGGCGGAGGCGCTGAGATCCGGCATCGCTGCAAGGGAGAAATCCTTGCATGCCCGGATCGGCACACTGCAGGGCCAGATAGCGAGGGATAGCGCCATACTGGGCGGCCTGAAGGGCTTTGAGGCCGACATGGAAGGCTACAGCGGTGCTGTTAAGGCAGTCTTCGCCGCAGGTAGGGCAGGCTCGCTTAAGGGGCTTCTTGGGACCGCAGGCGATCTTATTAGCGTGCCGGCCGGACTCGAGCTTGCAATTGAGAGCGCGCTTGGAGCAAGGGTTAGCGACATCATCTGCGAAGAGGCCGATCAGGCTTCGGCAGCGGTCGAGCTTCTTAAGAGGAGCAGGGCGGGCCGCGCAACATTCCTGCCTCTTGACATTCTCGACCCGGGCCCCGAAAGAAGGGACCAGAGGCTGGGTTCCTGCAAGGGATTCATAGGTTATGCTATGGATCTGGTAAGCTGCGAGCCGCGGCTTAAAACCGCGCTCAACTACCTTCTGGGCGGCACGGCGGTGTTCGAGGGCCTTGATGATGCAATAGCCGCCCAGAGGCGGGGAATACGCATCAAGTCCGTGACCAGGGATGGAGAGCTTGTGGCGTCGGCCGGTGCCATCACAGGCGGGCAGAGAAGGGATACGGGACAATCCGTGCTTCTTCGGAAAGCTCGCATAAGAGAGCTTGAGGATGCATCTGCCAAGGATTCCTCCGAGCTAGATAACCTGATGTTCCTGCTTGCGAAGGAGGCATCCGAGGGGCAGTCTGTCGAAAGGGAGATCGGCTCCTTGATCAGGCAGCAGGAGGATGTCAGGGCGAAGATCGCTGCATTAGAGGCGTCCACCATGAAGACGGGGTCCTTGGAGTCAGCTTTGAGGCTGCAGGTCGAAGAGCTTCGGGCGGACCTTGAGACTATAGCTACGGAGGCAGAGGGCTCCGAAGCGGAGATGGCACGGCTTGGCGCAGAGCTTGAGAGCGCTGAGGCCGACCTTCTTAAGCACGAGCTTTCAAACGGCGACGACAAGTCCGAAAGGGAAGAGGTCGCATCCCTCCTAAGGAAGGCCTCAGAAGTGCTTACGGCTGTCCTCGTCAGGCGAGCGACTCTTGAGGCTGATTTCAAGTCAACCAGCAGGCGGCAGGATGAGAACAGCCAAAGGAACCTGTCCATAAGCGCGAGCCTTGCTGACAGGAGGGCATTAGTAAGGGATCTGGAAGGCCAGCTGGAACCCCTAAGGGCTTCTCAGAGGGGGGAGTTGGCCGCGGCAGAGGATTATGCACGGCAGGCTGAGGAATCCGCAAGGCAGCTGGAAGCCCTCAGATGTCAGAGGGATGAGGCGGCATCGCAGGCGCTTTCGGCAGAGCTGGCCCTGAAGGGAAAGCGAAGGAGGCAGCAATCGGCGCAGGACGCCGAGGCATCGGAAGCAGTGGAGACCGCAAGGGCCTCCGGGGAGTTCGCAGTGCTTTCTTCGAAGCTGGAGAAGGACTTCGGCATCAAGTTCGACTCGCTGTCAGATGAGGAAGGGGATTTCGACAAGGAGGCCTCGAGCGCGCGCCTTGTGTCTATTAAAAGCGAGATAGAATCGCTTGGCAATCTCAACCTGGCTGCCGCTGAGGAGCTTATTGCCCTGAGAGACCGTATTGCGTTCATCAGGGGCCAGCTGGAGGACCTGTCTAAGGCCCGTGCATCCCTGGCGCAGGTGGTCAGGGAAGCGGAAAGGACCGCCAAAAGGCAGTTCGCGGAGATGTTCGAGTCCATTAGGCAGAACTTCAGGGAGACCTTCGCCAGGCTGTTTCTTGGCGGCACCGCAGACATAGTGCTTGTGGACGAGGACGAGCCGCTTGAGAGCGGGATAGAGATAATCTGCAGGCCTCCGGGAAAGAAGCTGTCACAGCTGTCGCTGCTTTCGGGAGGGGAGAAGGCACTTGCGGCAATCGCGCTGATCTTCTCATTCCTGAAGGCGAGGCCGGCGCCTTTTTGCATACTAGACGAGATAGACGCTGCCCTTGACGACGCGAACATAGACAGGTTCAGGGAGCTCGTACAGGAGTACGCGGCTCAGAGTCAGATGATAATAATAAGCCATCGCAGGAGGACAATGGAGTCCGCGCAGAGGGTATACGGCGTAACCATGGAGGACACCGGGATATCGAAGGCGATATGCGTGGACATTTCGGAGATAATGTTCCGGGAGGGAATGATCTGATGGGTTTGTTCGGAATGATAGCAAAGGGGCTTCAGAAGACCAAGGAGGCCCTGTCTCAGAAGATAAGCGAAGTCTTCGCCGGAAGGCAGAGCATAGGCAAGGAGGACCTGGAGGAGCTGGAGGCGATACTAATCCAGGCTGACCTCGGCCATAGCGCAACAGAGCAGATCCTCGCTGCAATGAAGGACAGGATCGACAAGGGGGATTCCGCCGACAGGCAGTACCTCCAGCATGTCATATCCACCATCGTGGCCGAGAAGCTTGGCCCTGCGGACCATGGCGATTCTCATCATAAGAAGCCACATGTCGTCATGGTGCTCGGAGTAAACGGCACAGGAAAGACGACATCCTGCGGCAAGCTTGCCTACATGTACTCTAAATCCGGAAAGAAAGTGCTGCTGGCCGCGGCGGACACCTTCAGGGCGGCAGCCATAGAGCAGCTTGAGGTCTGGGCGAGGAGGTCAGGCTCGGAGATGATCAGGCACATGGAGGGTTCGGACCCTTCGGCCGTGGCCTTCGACGCATGCGCCGCTTCGATTAACCGGAAGAGCGATTACCTGATTATCGACACCGCCGGAAGGCTTCATACAAAGAGCAACCTGATGGAGGAGCTGAAGAAAGTGCACCGGGTGGTAAGCTCTAAGATCCCGGGCGCGCCGCACGAAGTCCTCCTGGTGATGGACGCCACCACCGGTCAGAACGGGCTTGCGCAGGCAAGGGAGTTCAACAGGGCAGTGCCTTTGACAGGTATAGTCCTCACCAAGCTGGACGGGACGGCGAAGGGTGGGATAGTGCTCTCAGTGATGGAAGAGCTCGGGGTGCCGGTCAGATACGTTGGGATCGGGGAAGGGGCGGAGGACCTTAGGCCTTTCGACCCGGAGGAGTTCTCCGCAAGCCTTTTCTGACCGAAGGTTGACTTAGGCTTCCAAGCCGTTTATAATCCGAATGTCAAGCTATATGGTTGACACCTATGGAGGGGAAGATGCTCGAGAAGCTCCTGAGAGTCAATCGGCTGCTGGAAGTATACTCCGGGCTGCTCACCGAAAGGCATGCCAGGATGACTGAGTACTACTACGTAGACAACCTCAGCCTGGGCGAGATAGCCGAGATAGAGGCAATCAGCAGGCAGGCGGTGCACGATGGCATCGAAAGGTCGGTCGAGATGATGGAGCAGGCTGACGCCGCCATGAACCTCGTCGCGAAATCCGACAGGATAGCAGGCATAGCCGAGTCGCTAGCGAAAGTCGCGGCGGATGCGGGACCTGATGCCGAGGCAATCAGGGCGAAGATAAAGGAATTGGCCGAGAGGCTCAGCGAGGAAATCCAGTCCGGAGGGAAGAGCTGATGGCGTTCGAGGGACTTAGCGAGAAGCTCCAGTCGATCCTCAAGCGTTTGAAGGGTCACGGAAAGCTTACAGATAAAGAGATTGATGCTGCTCTGAAGGAGGTGCGCCTTGCGCTTCTTGAGGCGGACGTCAACTTCAAGGTAGTCAAGCAGTTCACCGAGAAGGTGCGCCAGAGGGCCATGGGAGCCGAGGTCATGGAGAGCCTCACCCCTGCCCAGCAGGTAATAAAGATAGTGCACGAAGAGCTCGTCGAGCTCATGGGAAAGGCCGCAAGCAGGATAGACTCTTCCCCTAACCCCCCTACGGTAGTCCTCATGGCAGGCCTGCAGGGGTCAGGAAAGACGACGACTTCAGCGAAGCTTGCCAACCTCCTTAGGAAAAGCAATAGCAGAAGGCCCCTACTGGTCGCCTGCGACACGAGAAGGCCCGCTGCCGTAAAGCAGCTCGAGGTGCTCGGAAAGCAGATTGACATACCGGTATTCCATCTGGAGGGCCAGCCGGCCGAGGCGATCGCAAAGGCTGCGGTGGATGGCGCACTTAAGATGGGAAGGGACCTCGTCATCATCGACACCGCAGGCAGGCTCCATATCGATGAGGAGCTCATGCAGGAGATAGAAAGGGTCAAGGAGGCCACCCATCCCGACGAGATACTGCTGGTGGTTGACGCGATGACCGGGCAGGACTCGGTCAACGTTGCGAAGGCCTTCCAGGAGAGGCTCGACATAACCGGCGTCATCCTTACCAAGCTGGACGGCGACGCAAGAGGTGGCGCCGCCCTCTCGGTAAGGGCAGTGACCGGAAAGCCCATCAAGTTCGTCGGCACAGGGGAGAAGCTTGACGGCATAGAGGCCTTCCATCCTGACCGGATGGCGTCTAGGATACTCGGGATGGGCGACATACTCACCGTCATCGAGAAGGCCCAGGAGAGCTTCGACGCCGAGCAGGCCAAGACCATGGAGGCAAGGCTCAGAAAGCAGGAGTTCACCTTCGACGACTTCCTCATGCAGCTCAAGGAGCTTAAGAAGATGGGACCCCTTAACGAGGTGCTCGCCATGATACCTGGCCTCTCAGGCAAGATGAAGCAGCTGAAGGACGTAAACGTCGACGAAAGGCAGCTTTCCAGGGTGGAGGCGATCATCTGCTCGATGACGAAGATGGAGCGGCGCAGGCCGGATATCATAGATTCCTCGAGGAAGAAGCGCATCGCAGCCGGCAGCGGAACGAGGGTTCAGGACGTAAACTCGCTTCTTAAGCAGTACGAGGAGACCAAGAAGATGATGAAACGGGCATTCGCCCTGGGCGGCAAGTCCAGGATGCGCATGCCGGGGATATTCTAGCAATAAAGGCGAGGAGGAAAGAAAATGGCAGTAAAGGTAAGGCTCACGAGGACAGGAAGCAACAAGCAGGCAAGCTACAGGGTGGTAGTATCCGATTCGAAGTCTCCCAGGGACGGACGCTTCATAGAGATAATCGGCCATTACAACCCCAGGATGAAGCCGGCTGAGATCGTTATCGACGCAGAGAAGCTGAAGGCATGGATTTCCAAGGGTGCGCAGCCTACGGATTCGGTCAAGATGCTCATGAAGACCGCAGGCATAGAATAACCCGGAAGGGGAACCGACATGGCAGCTAGAGGAAGATCGCGCCTTAAGGATGTAGTGGAGTACACTGTCCGCAGCCTCGTAAGGGAGCCTGAGGGAGTACAGGTGCGCGAGATCTGGAACTCGGACGACGACCTGGTCCTCAAGGTGACCACAGAGCAGCCGGACATGGGCAAGGTCATAGGCAAGCAGGGCAGGATCGCAAAGGCAATACGCTATATTGCGAAGGCCCAGGCGGTCAAGGAAGACGTCAAGGTCACCGTTGACATTGTTGAGAGGTGACACGATGCTCATCGCTGTCGGCAAGGTAAGGGCGCCGCACGGGCTGAAAGGGCATATCAAGGTCGAGGCTCTGTCCGGGGACCCGGGAGTCCTGCAAGGCCTCGGCCATATCTTTATCGGGAGCAGCCCCGAGTCGGCCGTGGAAAGGCGCATAGAGGGCCTGAAGGGTATAGTGGGCGCAGGGGCCATCCTCAAGCTCGAGGGGGTTGATTCCCCCGAGGATGCCGACTGCATGAGGACGAGCTTCCTGTATCTGGAGGAGGACGAGCTTCCCAAGCTTCCTGAGGACACCTTCTACAGCTACAAGCTTGTCGGCATGAAGGTGCTGAGCACAGACGGAAGGAATCTGGGCAAGGTAGTGCGGGTGGACAGCTACCCTGCAAACGACTGCCTTGCGGTCATAGGCGGCGACGGAAGGGAGTTCCTGGTCCCCGCGGTCAAGGACATCGTGAAGTCCGTCGACGAGGCGGGCGGAACAATCACCGTCGAAGACCGCACCGGGCTGAGGTGAGGGGCATGAGGTTTGACATACTCACCCTTTTCCCAGGGATGTTCGAAGGATACATCAGCGAGAGCATACTTGGAAACGCCTGCCGGCAGGGCTTGATCTCAATCCAGCTCAAGAACATCAGGGATTTTGCAGCCGGCAAGCACAAGGTGACTGACGATTACTCCTTCGGCGGCGGCTGCGGCATGGTGATGAAGGCAGAACCAATTGCCCTGGCAATCGAGCACGCGGCATCCGAGGCGGCGGGCATGGCCAGAAGGGTCATAATGACAAGCCCGCAGGGCAGGCGGTTCACCCAGGATGACGCCGTCCGGCTGTCTGGCTACGACCAGCTGGTCATCGTCTGCGGCCACTATGAGGGCGTTGATGAGAGGGTGTCCTCCCTTGTCGACGAGGAGGTCTCAGTAGGGGACTTCGTGCTAACTGGCGGAGAGGTGCCAGCAATGGCCATAGTTGATGCGGTCTCAAGGATGATACCGGGAGTACTGGGCCATGAGATGAGCGCGCCTTCTGATTCATTCTTCTCCGGTCTGCTGGATTATCCTCATTATACGAGGCCGAGGCTCTGGCGCGGCATCCCGGTACCGGACGTGCTCCTTTCGGGGGACCACGAGCGTATCAGGGCTTTCAGAAGAAGGCTCCAGCTGGAGAGGACCCGCGACAGGAGGCCGGACCTCTTCGGAAGCGTGGAGCTTACCGAGGAGGACCGCCAGATGCTGTACGGGACGACGAAGGCGAGAAGGCGGCGCAAGCCCGCTGAGACGGATAAGAAAAGCGACTAACTATTGCATAAACCTATTGTAGGTGGTATATTTCTAATGTTAATACGGACGGTCCTCTGAGCAAGCCCTCACGAACGTCTATGAATGAGGTGCGATATGAACCTGTTGCAGGAAATCGAAAGGCTTCAGTTAAAGACTGACATACCCAGCTTCCGCCCCGGCGACACCGTCAAGGTGCACGCAAAGATCAAGGAAGGCGCACGCGAGAGGATCCAGGTCTTCGAGGGCACGGTCATAGCAAGGGCCGGCGGCAGCGTAAGCGAGACGTTCACCGTCCGCAAGTCGTCGTCAGGAATCGGCGTGGAGAGGATCTTCCCCCTTCACTCGCCCAACATCGAGAAGATCGAAGTCGTCAAGTACGGCGCTGTCCGCAGGGCGAAGCTGCTCTACCTCAGGGGAAGGACCGGCAAGTCTGCGAAGGTACGCGAGCGCAAGCGCTCATAGCAAGCGCGGCGCAGCATAATGAAGCATCAAGAAGCCGTGCCGTGAAGGTGCGGCTTTCTCATTCGGGGAGGTGGGACGGTGGCGAACAGCTGGTATCCTGGCCACATGGCAAAGACCGTAAGGGAGATCGGGCCGCTTCTTAAGCTCATTGACGTGATAATCGAGCTTGTGGACGCCCGCGCGCCCTTATCGTCATCCAACCCCCTGATCCGGCAGATTGCAAAGGACAAGCCCGTCATACTGCTTCTTAACAAGGCAGACCTGGCAGACCCTTCCGCTACTTCGGGATGGGTGAGGCATCTTAAGGCCACCAGGGGCAACGCAGTCGCATCCGACGTCCTGAAGGGGACGGGGCTCGATGGTGCGATCGCGATGCTGTCGTCCCTTCAAGCCAAGGCGAGGATTAAGCCAAGGGCCCTTATCATCGGGATGCCCAATGTAGGCAAGTCATCGCTTATCAACCGATTCGCAAAGAGGAGCAAGGCCAAGACGGGGGACAAGCCGGGCGTGACACGCGGCAAGCAGTGGATAGACATAGGGGCGGCGGACCTGCTGGACACGCCGGGCCTGATGCCGCTCAAAGTCGAAGACCAGCTCGCCTGGAACAAGCTTTCCGCCCTTGGAATCATAGCGGACGACCTCTTCAGCCACGAGCAGGTCTCGTCATACCTGGCAGAGCTTCTCTCCGCCCGCTATCCCGGGTTGCTCGAGGAAAGGTACGGCATAGCGCCCGGCCTGGATGCACTGCATGCACTAGAGGCGATAGCAATTAAACGGGGATGCCTCCTGCAGGGAGGCGCGCTCGATATGGAGAAGTCATACATGACGCTCATCAGAGACCTCAGGTCCGGAAGGCTCGGAAGGGTGAGCCTGGAGGTGCCGGATGAAAGCTGACCCGTTCGACGGGCTTAAGCTGTTCGACGATTGCCTGAGGGCGGAGCTGCCTGGGCTTGCCTTGATAGGCACCGATGAGGCGGGCAGGGGTCCGCTGGCAGGGCCTGTCTTCGCCGCTGCCGTATGCTTTCCAGAAGGCGCATGGCTTCGCGGAGTCGACGATTCGAAGAAGCTCACCGCAGCGGCGAGGGTGTATGCTCAGAAGCTAATAGAGGATGAGGCCGAGTTCTTCGCTGTCGCCATGGCGACGGCAGCGGAGATAGACGCGCTTAACATCAGGCAGGCGAGCCTGCTTGCCATGAGAAGGGCATGCGGGATGCTACCTTTGGGCGAGTCACTTGTCATTGTTGACGGAAAGGACTGCCTGGGACATAATTTTAATTCCAGGGCGGTGATAAGGGGGGACTCCAGGAGCCTCTCGATCGCCTCGGCATCAATACTTGCCAAGCTGGCAAGGGACGAATACATGGCGAAGTTGGACGAGGAGCTGCCCGGATACGGTTTCGCAAGGCACAAGGGATACCCGACGAAACAGCACTATGAGGCAATACGCCTGCTGGGCCCCTCGATACAGCATAGGTTGAGCTTCAAAGGAGTGCTCGCGAAATGAATCTGCCCTATGGAGGAAATTGAATGCCGCAGAGTCTGGTCATTGTTGAGTCACCGGCGAAAGTCAAGACGCTTACCAAGTTCCTTGGAGGGGAGTACCTGGTCAAGGCCTCGGTAGGCCATGTCAGGGACCTTCCTAAGTCGAAGCTGGGCGTAGATATAGAGAACAACTACTCGCCGCAGTACAAGGAGAACGCCGACAAGGCTTCCGTGATAAAGGATCTTAAGTCAGCCGCTAAGAAGGCGGGCTCGGTCCTTCTTGCCACCGACCCTGACAGGGAGGGCGAGGCCATAGCATGGCACCTTTCCGAGATGCTAGGCCTGGACAAGGGAGATGCTGTTCGCATCCAGTTCAACGAGATCACGGAAAGGGCCGTGAAGGATGCCATCGGAAGCCCAAGGCCCATCGATATGGGGCTGGTTGACGCTCAGCAGGCAAGAAGGGTGCTGGACCGCTTAGTCGGCTACAAGCTGAGCCCCTTCCTCTGGAAGAAGGTCAGGACCAACCTCTCCGCCGGAAGGGTTCAATCAGTCGCCCTCCGCCTCATCTGCGACAGGGAGGCTGAGATAGAGGCATTCACTCCGGTCGAGTTCTGGACGATAGAGGCGACGCTTGCCAAGATCGGCGGAACAAGCTTCAAGGCGAAATACATCAAAGGCCGCACTAACAGGGTGGAAAGCGGGACGCTCGCGGCTTTAATAGTTGAGGACTGCAAGAGCGACGGCTTCACCGTGAAATCGGTCGAGGTCAAGGAGTCTTCCAGGCGGCCCTCAGCCCCCTTCATAACGTCGTCGCTGCAGCAGGAGTCATACAGGAAGCTCGGGCTGACTGCAAGGACCACGATGTCCATAGCCCAACAGCTTTATGAGGGCGTAGAGATTAAAGGTAAGGGGCAGGTCGCCCTTATAACCTACATGAGGACCGACTCCTACAGGATATCCGAGGAGGCCCGAAAGGCGGCGAAGGGCTATATCGCCCACAGGTTCGGAAAGGAGTACCTGCCCCCCAAGGACAGGATATATGCCGCAAAGGCGGATGCCCAGGACGCTCACGAGGCCATCAGGCCGGTAAACCCGGACCTGGAGCCCGATGCCATAAAGGATAACCTCTCAAGAGACCAGCTGAGGCTCTACCGGCTTATTTGGAACAGGTTCCTGGCAAGCCAGATGGCTGACATGAGAATCGAGACGACCACGGTCACCGCAAGTTCCTCAGTCCACGACTTCAGGGCTCAGGGCACGAAGGTGAAGTTCGAGGGCTTCAGCGCAGTCTACGGCGGCTCAAGCGCAAGCGAGGACCAGGATGCTGAGGCATCCCAGAAGCTGCCCGTCCTTTCTGAGGGCGAGAGGCTCGACCTATTGGAGATAACGCCCTCGCAGAACTTCACGGAGCCTCCTCCAAGATATTCCGAGGGGACCCTCGTCAAGGCCCTCGAGGAGAAGGGCGTAGGAAGGCCTTCTACTTACGCAGCGATCATTGACACCATAAAGAAGCGCGATTATGTGGACATCAAGGATCGGACCTTCGTCCCGACCTCCATAGGCAAGGCCGTCTGCGAAGTGCTGAAGGCGAACTTCGAGGACATAGTCAACGTTGACTTCACCGCCGCCATGGAGAGCAAGCTTGACTCCATCGAGGGCAAGGGCCTCGATTGGACGAGCGTCATTGACGAGTTCTACAAGCCTTTCATCGCGAAGCTCGGGGATGCGGAGCAGAACCAGCAGAGAGTGAAGATAGAAGTGCAGATGCTTGACGAGGCATGCCCTGAGTGCGGCAAGCCGCTCGTCGTAAGAAGGGGCAGGTTCGGCCCGTTCACAGGCTGCAGTGGATATCCGGAGTGCAAGTACATAAAGAAGAAGGAGAAGGTCATACTCGACTACAAGTGCCCCCTCTGCCAAAGCCCGATAGAGGAGAAGATGACCCGCTTCAAGAGGAAGGTCTATAGCTGCACCGCATATCCTAACTGCAAGTTCTCGGTTTGGAAGAAGCCTGAGGACGTAAAATGCGAGGCCTGCGGAAGCTTCACGGTTGCCTATGGCAGGGGGAAGGCCAAGCAGTACAGGTGCCCCAACCCTACATGCGTCAAGTATATCGACCCCAAGGAAGGCAAGAAGGAAGAAAGTGAGCAGTAACAGCGTAACCGTAATCGGTGGCGGACTCGCCGGCAGCGAGGCAGCCTGGCAGGCTGCAAGGCTGGGGGCGGACGTAACCCTTTACGAAATGCGCCCAGCGAGACGAAGCGCCGCTCATTCCGGAGAAGCCCTTGCGGAACTCGTCTGCTCGAACTCCCTTGGCTCGGACAGCGCCGAGCACCCTTCCGGAAACCTCAAGCAGGAGCTTAGGGAGCTGGGCTCAGTGATAATCCAGGCTGCTGACCGCTTTCGTGTGCCGGCGGGAGGCGCGCTCGCCGTCGACAGGGAGCTTTTCTCCTCTGAGGTCACACGGCTTATAAGCGAGAACCCTCGCATCACGGTGATAAGAGGAGAGGTTGAGGACGTGCGGGATGTTCCCTGGCCCGCGGTCATTGCCACGGGGCCGCTGACCTCTGATCCGCTTATGTCCTCCCTTGAACAGATGCTGGGTGCAGGATCGCTTTACATGTACGATGCAGTGGCTCCGATAGTAAGCGCTGACAGCATAGACTTCAGCAGAGTATTCGCCGCATCCAGATACGGCAAGGGTGAGGCTGACTACATAAACTGCCCGATGGACAAGGAGCAGTACCTGGCATTCAGGGACGCGCTTGTCAAGGCCGAGAGGCTCCCCCTTTCTAGGGCGGAGGACATGAGGCTCTTCGAGGCATGCATGCCTATAGAGGAGATGGCGGACAGGGGAGTGGACACAATCAGGTTCGGTCCGCTGAAGCCTGTTGGGCTTGAGGACCCTTCGACTGGGCAGATGCCCTACGCCGTAGTCCAGCTCAGGACCGAGAACCTGCCTAAGAGCAGCTACAACCTGGTCGGCTTCCAGACCCGCCTTAGATGGGGAGAGCAGAGAAGGGTCTTCTCAATGATACCCGGCCTTGAATCAGCGAGTTTCATCCGCTACGGGGTAGTCCACAGGAACTCCTACCTGGACTCGCCACAGCTTCTAGGAGAAGGGCTGATGTTCCGCTCCTTCAGCGGGCTATTCGCAGCCGGTCAGCTCACAGGTTCCGAAGGGTATGTGGAATCTACTGCAACAGGCGCTCTTGCAGGCATCAACGCTGCAAGGCTCGCGATGGGCAAGGCTCCGGTCGAACCTCCTGCGGAAAGCTGCCTGGGGGCGCTCGCAAGCTATGTGAGGCTGGGCAAAACGGGACGCTTCGACCCCATGAGCATCAGCTTCGGGCTCCTGCCCGATCCGATAGGGCGGTACAGGGGCAGGAAAGAGAAAAGGCAGGCGCAGCTAGAAGCCGCACGCATAGCCTTCAAGGGTTTCCTTCAAGAGGTTGGAGGGATTTAACATGCAGGAGGACGCCATAAGGCAGTTTACCGATTATCTCGACCTCGAACGCCGCATGAGCCCCAGGACATCCGCCTCCTACAAGTCTGACCTCTTATCCTTCACTCAATTCATGAGGAAACGGTCCGGCGACGATTTCGACATCTTTTCCGTTAACCATACTGACATAAGAAGATATCTCTCCAGCCTGCAGTCCTCGGGGAAGTCCAGAAGGACGCTTCTGAGGAGGCTTGCCTCTCTGAAGGCGTTCTACAGGTTCTCAGTAAGAAGGGGGCTGATCGGGGCAAACCCAACCGATATGCTGGCTCCGATGAAAAGGGAAAAGAGGCTTCCCAGGGCGATCGCCTACGAGGATGTGGACAGGCTGCTTTCCGCCGCAGCGCAGGACAGCCCCCTTGGAATAAGGGACAGGGCGATACTGGAGCTAATCTATTCCTCCGGGCTAAGGCTGTCAGAGGCCGTCGGGCTTGATTTGAGGGACTATGATGCAGCCCATTCCACAGTCCGCGTGATGGGCAAGGGGTCGAAGGAGAGGATAGCGCCGGTAGGCCGCGCGGCGGAGCATGCCATTACTCTGTACATGTCGCAGTCCAGGCCCACGCTCGCCAGATGTTCAACCTCTGAAGCGCTGTTCCTGTCTCAGAGGGGAGGCAGGCTCACAGGCCGGCAGGTGCAGAGGCTGATGGAGAAGTACTCGATGAAGGCGGGGCTCAAGGGAAAGCCGTCCCCGCACGCCCTAAGGCACAGCTTCGCGACCCATCTGCTAGATTCGGGCGCGGACCTGAGGGCGGTTCAGGAGTTGCTGGGGCATGCGGACATATCGTCCACGCAGATATACACGGCGGTCTCAAGGCAGCGCCTGATGGAGTCCTACAGGAAGAATCATCCACGATCGTAACGGAGGTTAAAATGGACAGGTTCGAGGGAACGACCGTCGTGTGCGTCCTAAGAGACGGCAAATGCGCAATGGCATCCGACGGCCAGATAACGATGGGCAATACTGTCATGAAGCACACGGCAAGGAAGGTACGCACGGTGGCAGGCGGCAAGGTCCTCGCTGGGTTTGCCGGATCCGTCGCGGATTCGGTGGCCCTTCTTGAGAAGTTCGAAAAGAAGATGGAGGAGCACAAAGGGAGCTTGACCAGGGCTGCTACCGAACTTGCCAAGGATTGGAGGACCGACAAGGTCATGAGGCAGCTAGAGGCCCTGCTTCTGGTGACGGACGGACGGAACCTGCTCCTTCTTTCGGGAAGCGGCGACGTTATAGAGCCCGAGGACGGCATCGCCGCCATAGGCTCCGGAGGCCCGTTCGCGCTGGCTGCGGCAAGGGCTCTCTTCTCCCATACTAAGCTTGGAGCCGACGCCATCGCAGAGGAAGCCATAAGGATAGCCTCGGATATCTGCATTTACACAAACGGGAACATTACGGTCGAAAGGCTTGGTTGATGCATAGATGGAGAACTTGACCCCTAGGGCGGTAGTAGCCGAGCTGGACAAGCACATAATTGGCCAGGACAGGGCCAAGCGGGCCGTTGCCGTGGCATTGAGGAACAGGCTCAGAAGGATGCGTACCAGCGACGAGATGAAAGAGGAGATAACCCCCAAGAACATACTCATGATAGGGCCTACCGGCGTCGGCAAGACCGAGATAGCAAGAAGGCTTGCAGCTTTGATCAAGGCGCCCTTCGTCAAGGTGGAGGCCACCAAGTTCACCGAGGTCGGATACGTCGGAAGAGACGTCGATTCGATAATCAGGGACCTGGTCGAGACCTCGATAAGGATGGTAAGGGCGGAGAAGACGGAGCTTGTCATGGAGAAGGCGAGGAAGGCAGGCGAGGAGAGGCTCATCGAGGTGCTCTCCCCGATGCCGAGGAAGGAGAAGCCTCAGGCGAACCCCTTTGCCGCACTCTTCGGCGCCCCGCAGAAGCAGGAAGCGTCAACCGAGGACTTCGAGGAGGCGAAGAGGAAGGCAGAGACGAAGCGCGAGCAGGTAACGAGGCTGCTGGCGGAAGGTCAGCTCGAAGACCAGGTCATAGAGCTCGACGTCAAGGAGCGCGACCAGAAGTCGATAGGCCTTTTTGGAGCAGGCGAACCCAATGAGATGATGGTGGACCTATCCGGCATAATGGGCGACATGCTCGGGAAGAAGACTGTAAGAAGGAAGATGAGCGTGAAGGAAGCCAGGAGGTACCTCATTGACGAGGAGGCCGCCAAGCTGGTCGACGCCTTCGAGATAGAGACAGAGGCGATAAGAAACGCCGAGGAGAACGGGATAGTCTTCATAGACGAGTTCGACAAGATTGCTGGCAGGGGAAGCTCCATGGGGCCCGACGTCTCCAGGGAGGGCGTCCAGAGGGACATACTGCCCATAATCGAGGGCTCAACCGTACAGACTAAGTACGGTGCTGTAAGGACGCGCCACATGCTCTTCATAGCCGCCGGCGCCTTCCACGTCTCAAGGCCGTCCGACCTCATACCCGAGCTGCAGGGCAGGTTCCCGATAAGAGTGGAGCTTGACGCCCTCACGGAAGCTGACTTCAAGAGGATACTGACGGAGCCGAAGGGCTCGCTTCTGAACCAGTACACGGCGCTTCTGTCGGCAGACGGCGTGAGCCTTGACATCAGGGAGGACGCGATAGACGAGATAGCGGCCACCGCCTTCAGGATAAACTCGGTAGGGGAGAACATAGGCGCAAGGAGGCTTCACACCGTAATGGAGAAGCTCCTTGAGGACATCGCCTTCGAAGCGCCCGAGCGCTCAGGGGAGGTCCTTATCGACAGGGCTTATGTGAAGTCCGCGTTCGAGGGGATGGAGCTGGACAAGGACCAGGTAAGCATGATCCTATAGTCTTCAGCATCCTGATGTTGCTTCAATAAGGGCGATGTGGTAAAATTCTAAATTGCGATTACACACGCAGCGCGGATGCTCCGGAGCGGTGCCGTCTTACGACGGATCTTCGGGGGAGATGAAGCGCCGCGGAGGTTGAACCTAAAGCGGAGGGGAGGTGAATAAGATGCCGGTGATAAGCATGAAGCTGCTGCTGGAG
>CAZHKX010000017.1:0-19625 GCA_964532805.1 uncultured Clostridia bacterium | reverse complement strand
CTGCGTCACATGTAGGGGGTCACAGGTTCAAGTCCTGTTTGCCCCACCATGACAATCAAGCGGCACCCTGGCTCATGCCTGGATGCCGCTTTTTTCATTGCCTTCTCCTGTATTCCGTGATATCCCGCCAGATTGCCTGAAGCTTGCCGTCGGGAAGCGAGGAATAGGTGCCGTCTACCTCTGTGAGCCCGCCTGATGCGTTCACCACCCTGTGCTCGTACCGGAAAGCCGCGCCATCCCTGATCCTTTGCACGAGGTCGCCTCCAAGCAGCTTCGCGTCGGGGGACAGCAGCTCTTCCAGCCTCATTCCCTCAAGCTCGCCAGTGTCCTTCCCTGTAAGGACTGCAGCGGCCGGATTCGCCATCTCAACAATCCCCTCGCTGCTTAAAAGCAGGATCGGATCGTATGAGCTTATGAACATCTCCTTATACCTGGCCTCGCTGCTTCTAAGCTCCTCCACCCTCTCATCCACCATGGACTGCAGCTTCCTCTTGTCCCTGCTCGTCAGAAGCAGCGCCAGCACTCCGATCGCTGCCAAAAGCAGGCCTACTGGGAATGTAACCAAGTACATATAGCTGAGGTTCTCCCTTTGGAACCTGCCTGTGGCTGCGAAGCTTATTTTAAGCGACAGGCCCAGCTTCTCCACCGTCACCTCGTTCTGAGGGTAATCAGGGAGCAATAAGCATCTGCGCCTGAGAGGTTCTGCATCGAAGGGTTTGATTAGGTGCGCCTCACTGCCCTCAATGCTCTCTATTTTAACGAGCATCCCGGCGTCCTCCGCTCTGTCAGAGAACCTTTCCAGCACCATGCTGTTGTCAAGTGCCGCCAAGACGTACCCCACAGGAGGTGCGGCGTCGCCGGATCTTATCCTATCCTCAATATGCTGCACCGGGACTACAATGACGCAGCCTTTCCTGTTACCCCCGTCAGGGGAGATGATCGCAACATCGCAGAGCGCTTCCTCCGACCCCGACGCGGCTGCCTTAGAGAGGATCCTGCTGATTGTCGGGTAGGCTTTAAGGTCAAGCCCTTTGAAGGCAGTCCCCACTTCATCTGGGTATCCAAGGTCCAGTACCATATATTCTGATCGGTATGGAGCCCTCCTCAGTGCACCTGATTCATCCATGTCGGAGACCGAAAGGCCGTTCTGAAGCTCCCAGAGCACCCTTTGTCCGGCATCCATGCCCAGTATATAGTCTATCGAGAGTATCTCCGGTTTGTTCCTCATGAGCGTGCCGGCAAAGATGGCGAACTCCTTGTCCGTCACCTTTTCTGAGCCCTCTATGAAGCTTTTCACCGAGTTTATCGCTATCTGGTATGATTCGAACTCTTCTTTCAAAGCCTCCGCAAGCCCGGCGGACCTTGCATTGAAAGTCTCCCTATACCTCAGCCAGTCCCTCTCCCTGGAGATGCCGTATGATACCGAGATGCCTATCACCGCTGCAATGACCAGCACCGTCATAAGGAGCCTGTCTGGGCCTTGCCTTGTCAATCCCCCCACCTCCTGTCGGGACGAACCGATCAGATGGCTGATATTATGCTCTCCGGACCCAAATCCGCCAGAACAGCCTTGGGGTTTTCTGTAAAGAGCCTTAGGACCGCGTCCTTGCCGAACCGGCTTTCCACGACGGAGCACGCCTGCATATACAGCTCCAGCTTGTCAGGCGTATGTGCGTCAGTGGCGCAGAACTGGCAAAGCCCTTCTCTTATCATGGCGAGGCCTGCCTCCAAAGACTGTGGACCATTCCTTCCCAACAGGTCTCCCATGGAAATCTGGCCAAGCGCTCCGAGCTCCTTTGCCGCTCTCATAGCCGTAAGCTCCCCCCACATCAGGGCATACCTCTC
Organism: uncultured Clostridia bacterium; assembly: GCA_964532805.1. Taxonomy (GTDB): domain Bacteria; phylum Bacillota; class DTU025; order DTU025; family MWDF01; genus MWDF01. The sequence goes on along the minus strand of CAZHKX010000017.1, from coordinate 17,780 downwards.
CGGATGCGCGACTATCGGGACCAGCCCCCGCGCTGATATCTCCTCAATGCTTGACAGGAAAGTCCTCTCCGGCACAGTGCTCGAAAATTCGGTAAGAAGGTACCTGCTTCTAGCGAGCGTGAGCTCGGAAAGCGAGCTGCCGAGCCTTCTTATGGCCTCCCCGCGCATCACGTTGAACTCGCAGCCGGCATGCACTCGCACAGTCAGGCCTGCCGAGAATGCTTCAGCATTCAGTGCCGAAGTAGCCTTGTCGATCACCTTGCTGTTGTCCACAGCCCATGAATGAGGCGTCGCGATTACATCAGTGATTCCCGCGGTCTGCGCCCTGGCCAGCATCATCAGAGCTTCGGGCATATCCATGGCGCCATCGTCCAAGCCCTGCAGGATGTGTATATGGATGTCGATCATTGTTATCCTCCGGTACGAATAATCTAACATACTCATCCATTCATAACAAATCCGCATGATGCGCGCTAAGGGCCCTGGCCTCTATCATCGAATCGGCAGACAAAGGAGGTGCTGATCATGAGACGGTTTCCTTTTATGATATTCGCCATTCTGCTACCTTTAGCCTTCTTCATACCCCTATCGCATGGCAGCACGGCCCCAGCCCCTTCCGGGCTCTCTTTCACGATAGACAGGGTCGAAGAGGGGATTGCCTCCATATGCTCGGAGGACGGCAGGAGCTTCTTCATACCAGAAGCTGCGCTTGGGCAGCCTCTGGATGCCGGGGCCTGCGTCCTGCTGGACGCAAGCCCGGCCCAAAGCCTTGCGTCGGAGAGGCTGACTAGGCTGGAGCTGAAGGCAGGAGACCTCTTAGATGACATGTAGCCTGCATCCCGCTGTTATAATGATGGCATGAAAGGGTGTGCCGCCTGAGATGATGCTCCCCCGCAGAAGCAATGACCCTGTAGCAAGGCTTGTTAGGACCTTAGCATGCATTCTGGCGCTCTCGGCCCTGCTTATCGGCTCGGCGCCGGCAACCGGCGAAAGCGGGCTTCTTGAGATTACCTTCATCGATGTCGGCCAGGGCGATTCCACCCTGATCAAGTCGCCTGACGGGAAGTACATGCTTATAGACGCCGGAGAATTCAGGAATGTCTCCGCGGTCACCGATGCGCTTGGCGCATCCGGGCTCTCCAAGCTTGACTACGTGATAGCCACGCACCCCCATTCAGATCACGTAGGAGGGCTATCCGAGGTCCTTCGCCGCTATCCGGCAGGCATAGCCTACGACATCGGCAGGGTACATCCGACGCCTTCATATGAGTACTACCTTGATGCAGTCAAGGATTCTAAGGCGAAGTTCACGCTCATACGCGCCGGGTCGGCCTTCAAGCTGGGAACGAGCGTCAGCATCACTTACCTCTGGCCTGACAAGGACATGCCTCAGGATCTAAACAACGCCTCAGCTGTCCTGCTTCTAAGATATGGGGATTTCGACGCCCTGTTCATGGCTGACTGCGGCATGGACACTGAGTCGGCGCTCATGAAGGTCGGGAAGATAACGCCTGTGGAGCTGCTCAAGGTCGGACACCACGGAAGCCGCCATTCAAGCTCGGCTGACTTTCTTAGGGTCTCATCACCGGAGATAGGCATAATCTTCGCAGGAAAGGGCAATGATTACGGCTATCCGCAGCAGGACACCCTCAAAAGGCTCAGAGACGCTGGTGTCCAGGTGATGAGGACCGACCTAAGCGGCAGCATAACCGTATCAAGCGACGGTAAAAGCTGGTGGGCGTCGGGAGCAAGCGGCCAGAAGGTAAGCCAGCAGAAGCCCTCAGCTGCGAGCAGTCCGGCGGCTGCGAAGATAACCTACGTAGGAAGCCTCAGCTCAGCGGTCTTCCACATACTGGACTGCGAGGCGGTGGCCTCTATAGCAAAAGCGAACCTCGTCACTTACTTAAGCAGGGAAGATGCCGTAAACAAGGGCAAGCGCCCCTGCAAGATATGCAATCCGTAAGGGGGCATGGGCAACGAATGAGGATAAGATTCGTCGTGGACTCTATAGAGGAAGGTGTTTGCAGCCTGGTCGGCCTTGACGACACAAAGCTTTCAGTCAAATGGCCTCAATCCGCCCTTCCGCTAAAGGCGGGCCCCGGCACGGTGATAGGTTTCGAGGTAAGGAAGGACCGTACTGCAGCCAGGCAGGCTGAGCTTCGCGTGAAGGCGAAGCTTGATGAACTGCTTGAAAGAGGCAGCAAACAGTAGTTGAGGCGGCAGGCCGTCAACCAGCCTGCCGCAATGCTCCTTCGCTGTTTGCTACATTATCCCCTTAAGGGTCAGGATGAGCTCGAACTCCTGTGTCTCGTTCGGAAGCTGACGGTATCTCAAAAGCGTCCCGGTCTCCTGGCTGAAATATGATTCTGCCTGGAAATACCCATTCACGAAGGACAGCACCCTTGCAGTCCCAAGCCCTTCGACCTCAGAGAGCCCTCCTACTTGGATGTAAGATCCGGTGACCGCCTCGTCGAAATAGAAGCCCTCCTCGTCCTCCTCCCTTACGATTCCCCTGGGAAGCCAGAGTATGAGCCCGTCCGTGCACATCTCGGACATTATCTTGGCGCCGACGCTGTTGCCCAGATCCTCGGAAGTCAGCTCCTGCGTTACGTAAGCCCAAGAGAAATGGTTCTCTTCCACGGTGAAGGTCATCACGCCTTTGGCCTCTGTCCCGTCTGAGAACTTGACCAGCATGTCATAGTCCATCACCAGCCCCTCGGGCATCTCCATAAGGCCGAAATCGAGCCAGGGCGCCTCATATGAGTAATAGGCGTCGAACTTGTAGGCTACGCCGCCGGTGTAGTTGTCCTTGTCGTCGTACTCGTACACGTCGAGGCTGAGCAGGAGCCCGTCAAGGCTGCTGTAGTAATACTCGTAGTCGGCGTTGCCCTCCTCGTCAGCTAGGTATGTATACCAGGCGTCCTCGGGCTCCCCCTTCCAGTCGTACTTCTCCAGCTTGAACAGCCCGGACTTCACAACAGCGGAGTTCTCATCGGCGAAGGGCTCCAGGCTAATCCAGAACTCCCCTATTCCCGCATGGTCGATCCTATAGCCCGTATGCTGGAATGAGGTCACGTTGCCCTCCTCATCCACCACAGCGGAATAGACCTGGGTGAGAAGGTAGCTCTCCCCTATGCCTATGGTATCCATCACAACCAGCTGCTCGCTTGTCACATTGTCATCCTTGTCGTAGACGTAGACGTTGTATAGGAGCCTGTATCCAGTCATTATCCAGGGTTCTATCGGATAGCCCGCCAGTTCAGGCAGCTCTTCCAGGATCAGTGCCGTGTGGGTCCCCGGTTCGGGCGCAGGAGGAGGGGCAGCCGATGCAGAGAATGCCGCCGCCGCCATCATCAGAATCGCAATCAGTATGGCCAATATCGCTCTGTTCCTCATGAAGTACCCCCAAATCCGCCTGCCTTGGCAGGCATGGAAATCCTATTTTACCGAAGACAGCGTGAATTCCACTTCGGGGATGCCCTCAGCTATCGGCAGCTGATGCATCCTTACCATGTAACCCGTCTTCAGGCTGAATGCGCATTCCGTGTGCACGGCGTTGTCTGTGAAAAGCAGCTTCCTTACTGCGCCGAACTCAGGATCTTCAGCCACGCCCATTACTTTCACCGAGGAGCCCGTCAAATCCTCCTCGAACGCGATGTCCCCTTCCTCCATAGCCTCAAGAAGGCCGATGGGAAGCCAAAGGACATAGACATCTCCACTTGCCGAGGATGACAGCAGCTGGAATGACGACCTCTCCCCCTTGGAGCTTATGCTGGTCCTTTCGATGAGGGCCCATGTGCCGTTGTTCTCGAGCACCTTGAGGTCCATTGCCTGCTCCTCTGAGGTTCCGGCCATGCGATATACCGCCTTGTAGCTTAAAGCCGTGCCCGTCGATAGGCCTGTCAGGTTCTCCTCGTACCAGGAGGGGAAGGAAAGCCTTGTCCCCAGGAACTCGATGGTGGAGGCCTCCTTGGGCTTGCCCTCAGCGTCCGTTACCGTCATCTCTATGGCAAGAAGCAACCCGGATTCCTTGTCATATGCCGCCGTCCTGCTGGCCGTCTGGGACTCGAAGGCTGTGAACATGGCGTCGTACTCCTCTCCCTGAATCCTTACCTTAGTGTTATAGAAGAGGGCGTACCTTTCCTTAGCCACCCTGGCCTCATCGAAGAGCTCCGGGGTGATCCAGAACCTCCCTACAGTCGGCGCGTCCATGAGGACGCTTCCGAACATCAGCCCTGTGGGCTTTCCGTTGGTGTCGTGCGACGTCCCCATGGTGCTGGCTATGTAGCCTCCCTTGACGTCGACCACATCGTAAATTAGGTAGCCTATGCTGCCGTTTTCGGGGTTCACGTAGTCCTCGTTGCTGATCTTGTACACAACCCTGAGCCCCGGCATAAGCCAGCTTGGAGCGCTCATCCCTGCCATCTCGGTGAAGAAGCCGAGCAGCGACCTGCTCAGGCTGTCCGGCTTCGCCACCGGCTCTGCAGCTGCCTGGCAAGCCAGTGCGGCAACAGCCATTATGGCTATCATCAATACCGTCGTAAAGCGCCTCATCTTCTCTTCCCCCCTTAGATCCTAACGCTGCAGCTTCTTAAGCTGTTGCCCTGTCAGTCGCCTTGTCGGCCATCCCTTCACGCCGCGGGGAGGCTCCGCCTGCCTTTCTGCCCTACCGCCTCCGATTGTAGATATAAGCTGCGAATACGGCTGTTGACGGCACTGCGAACAGAATGCCCATTGTTCCTACCACAGCCTGCACTATCTCTACTGTGATCATCTCCATGTTGAACAAGAACAGCAGGTTCTTATTGTACTCGGCAAGCAGCAGCACCATCGCCAGGGCGCTTCCTATGTAGGCTAGTATAAGCGTATTGGTCATCGTGCCTATCGCATCCCTGCCGATGTTCATCCCCGAAGCCAGCAGCTTGCCGAAGCTTTTCTCCTGCATATGCTCGGAAAGCTCGTTCATGGAGGAGGCTATGGTCATGGCCACATCCATTACCGCGCCCAGCGAGCCTATCACGATGCCGGCCCAGACCAAAGCCCTAAGGTCCAGCGGAGTTGCCCTGTCCAGGTAGATTAACATGGTGAAGTCCTCGTTCACAAAGCCCGTTACTCCCAGAATTTTGTTCACAGCCAGGGCAAGCAGCGCCGCCACTGCGACCCCGCCTGCGTTCCCCAGCATGGCGCAGAGCGTCTTCCTGTTGAACCCGTTTATCGTGGCAAGGCTTATGAATATTATGTAAGCCGAGATGACCGCAGTCGTGGCATATATGTTCCTGCCGTTTAGTATCGCAGGCAGGTATACGAGGATGATCGCAGCAGCTGAGGAAGCAAGCGCGAGGATCGTCGCGGCCCCCTTCATCTTTCCGATTGCGATAATGACAAAGAAGAACAGCCCCACAAGCGCGATTAACGCCATGCTCCTGTCGTGCTCGACGTAGATCCATCCGTACTCCTCGCTGTCAGCCCCCATGAAGAAGGTCACGACGACCCTGTCTCCCGGCTTCACCTGCCTAGGAGGGTTGGCCAGCACGTAGTCGATGTCCTGCGTCCCGTTGAACTGAGTCCCTTTCATATCCCCTGCAGTGAACTTCGCTGTGAAGAATACCCTCTTGCTTGCGTCAGGCGTAGGGCTGAACACGTCCAAAGGGGCATTATCCACCACTTTCTCTATGGAAAGCACCCTTGCGGATATGAAGTCTATGTCGGAGGCAAGCTCCTGCCTTACTGAGACCATGCGATTTCCGGCAAAGGTGAACACAGCGGCGACGGCGGCCATAATGAGCAGGAAAGCCACCTTCTTCATCGTCTCTCTCACTCACTTCACGCTTTCCGGCGCTCCCTTGCTGCGATAAGTCTTGTCCGTACCTGCAATACGACCATATGGACATCGGTACACATGCATAAGGAGTCCTTTGGATTACTTGTTGGCCCGCCTAGTCCCGACGCAACCGGAAAAATTACGTCGAACCGGGGAGCGTGGACCATGCAAGCTATGATATCTTAATCATAATATGAAACGAAGCCTGAAGGCGATTCTACTCCGATTGGGGGCATTGTTTTGGCGGCGGACTACCACATGCATATCGAAAACGGCGCGCCCGAGCCCGGATATCTGAGACTTTACGCCGAGGCGGCTAGGAAGGCGGGCTTGAGCGATTACGGCATATCCGAGCATCTTCACAACCTTGACCGCGGACCGGCGCTGCTTGGAAGGCCCCTTCCGGAGGGAATCCCCCTCCATGGATGGTCGACTCCGGACTATATCAATGCGGTGAAGGCATCGGGCGCGAAGGCAGGCGTCGAGGCCGACTACATACCTGAGACCGAAGCAGAGCTTAGATTCTACCTGGAGTCCAACCCGTTCGATTACTGCATAGGTTCGGTGCACTGGCTCGAAGGCTGGGTTTTCGACTGGAAGTCGGAGGCATGGGAGGGCATGTCCGTGGAGGACGTCTGGCGGTCGTACTTCAAGACCGCGATTAAGGCCGTGTCCACTGGCATGTTCGACGTCTTCGGCCATCCTGACGTGATCAAGGTGTTCGGAATAAGGCCCGGCCCGGGCTTCGATGAGGAGCTGCAGGGATGGCACAGGGCGCTTGCAGAGGCTGCGGCAGGGTCGGATACCTGCCTTGAGGTCTCTTCGGCAGGGTTAAGGAAACCCGTGGGCGAATATTATCCTTCAAGAGGGTTATTAAAAGCCGCATTCGAGGCGGGGTGCCATATAAGCCTCGCTTCCGATGCGCATTTCCCGGAGCATGTCGCCTATGGTTTCCCGGACCTGGTCGAGTACGCCAAATCTGCGGGGTTCGCCTGGGCGGCGACGTTTAGCGATAGGAAGAGGAGCCTGACAAAGCTTTAAGCTTAGCTGCGAAAGGAGGGGCACAATGGCGGTCAACCCCCTTATAAACAGGGATTTTGCCCTCCTTTCGATAGGGCAGTTCGTCTCTGCCATCGGTGATGGCATCCATAGGGTCGCCCTCATCTGGTGGATATACAATGTGACAGGATCGCCCTCGACCACAGGCCTCCTATCCCTTGCGTCAATGGTGCCGTCAATCCTGCTTTCGCCCTATATGGGTGTGCTGGCGGACAGGTGGGACAGGCGCAAGATCGTATACTGGATGGACTTCGCCAGGGGAGCTATCATAGCAGCTGTTGCGATACTGTCGTTCACGGGGCATCTGAGTACCTGGCACCTGGTGGCATCTAGCGTGCTGGTAAGCTCCTGCTCCTCTTTATTCAACCCGGCCGTCAGCGCAATGATACCCGGGCTTGTTGGAATGGACAAGCTTCAGAGGGCGCAGGGCGCGCTACAGACGATGATGGGCATGGTTGGGATCATCGGCCCCGCGCTTGGCGGCGCGCTTGTCGCAACAATAGGCTACTCCGCCGTTTTTCTAATGAATGCCATATCATTCGCCCTGTCCGCAGTTTCGGAGATGTTCATAAGGTATAAGCAGGCAGCCCATGATTCCAAGAGGGGGCACTTCGCAGAGATGGCTGAGGCAATGCGTTTCGCCCTTGGTATGCCCACCATAATGGGGATACTCCTCGTCTTCGCCATGATGAACTTCTCCGTCTCCCACCTCGGTTCCCTGACGCTGCCGTATCTCATCAAGGCCAGGCTGGGTGCCGGCTCAGGGGAGCTCGGCTTCTCGATGACGGCGATAAGCATCGGGGGCATAGCCGGGTCCTTTCTCATGGGGATACTGAAGAACCCGAAGAGGCGCTCAAGCCTCATCACAGCAGGCGCCGTGGTGATGGGGGGCTTCCTAGCGTCATGGGTCCTGCTGCCGCAGCTTATCTGGCTGTATATCATCAATGCCGCTGTAGGCTTCGCAGCCTCTCTCATAAACATCAACGCCGGCGTCATCTTCGTGCAGGTCACGCCCGACCGCATGATGGGCAAGCTCAGCGCCTTCATGAACTCAGTCACGCAGTTCATGGCCCCCATCGGCCTGTCATTGTTCAGCCTTGCGGCCAAATCGGATGAAGGGCTAATCTTCTATTATCCGGTGGTTAGCGGGGTTCTCATACTTTCTATAACTTTAGGCATGCTAGCCATAAAGGGATACAGGGAACTCTGATAGAATTATGCAATAAGGAATATTCAGGGGCGGAACGGTTTGGCTTACGGCGACGCCGGCCTGTCGGTCTATTAAGGAGTGGATGCTTTGCGCTTCAATCCGCTGATTAACAGGAACTTCGCTCTGCTTGCCATAGGCTACTTCACATCCTTGTGCGGAGATAGCATACACCAGGTGGCACTCATCTGGTGGCTTTATAATATAACAGGATCGCCTGGAACCACCGGGCTTCTTACCATGGCAGCCATGATTCCCGCCCTCATACTGGGCCCCTACCTTGGCGTCCTCGCCGACAGGCTGGACAGAAGGAAGATAGTCTACAGCATGGACTTCTGCAGGGCCGCCGTGATCGGCGTCATCGCCCTGCTAGCCTTCACGGGCAAGCTGCAGATATGGCATGTCGTGCTGTCCAGCGTGCTTATCGGGATAATCTCCTCCTTCTTCAGCCCCGCCTGCTCGGCGCTCATACCGCAGCTGGTCGGGGTGGAGAACCTTCAGCGTGCCCAAAGCGTGACCCAGGCCTTCGGGGGCATGGTCGGCATTTTCGGTCCAGTCATCGGAGGGCTGCTTGTGTCAAGCTTCGGTTATGCCACGGCTTTCCTTGTCAATGCCATCGCCCTGATGCTGTCGGGCATCTCGGAGACTTTCATAAGGTGCGAGTACATGCCCCTGGACGATGAGGAGGACGGCTGGAAGGCGCTAAAGAAGGCCGTCGACTTCACCTTCGGCACGCCGACGATAATCGGCATCCTGCTTGTCTTCGGCCTCATGAACTTCGCCCTGGCACCGCTTTCAAGCGTCACTGTCCCGTACATCATTAAAGACAGGCTGGGCAAGACGGCCACAGAGCTTGGGCTTGTTATGACCTTCCTGAGCATAGGCAGCATCACCGGGTCTGTGATGATGGGCAGCATGAAAAACCCAAAGAGGCGCTCGCCGATGATAGTCCTTGCGGGCATAGGGATAGGCTTCGCCCTCATTTCGTGGATCATGATCCCCACGCTGTGGTGGTTCTATGCTATAAGCGTCGTCTCGGGCTTCATGATGGTCATAATCACGATAAACGCCGGAGTGCTTCTGCTGTCGCACACCCCGGACAATATGAGGGGCAAGATGACCGCATTCACGCATTTCATCACGTCTCTTCTTTCGCCTATCAGCCTGGCATTGTTCAGCCTCGTAGCTAAGGCTAACTCAGACCTTGTGTTTTATTTCCCCGCGGTGACTGGAGTGCTTATCATGTCAGCCTCGCTGTTCCTGCTTCGTGTAAGGGGCTTCAAAGAGCTTTAAAGCGCCGCAGCCACCGTTTCCGGGCTGCAGCGCCTAATCTTCCTGGTATTCCGGCTCCCTGGCCGGTCAAATCTTCTTTCCGCCGTGCCTGAAGGGCCTCGATTCATTGTATGCAGCCTTGGACTCAAGGGCCGAGTCTATGTCGATGCCATGCCGCCCGCAGAAGTCCAGTATCCTTATCAGGCAGTCTGCTAGCTCTACAGGTATGCCTTCAGGCTTGTCGCCGTTTAGGTATACCTCATCAAGCCTCCTGTGCGCCCTGTACTCCTCCAGGGCTTCTGACAGCTCGCTGTGGCAAAGGGCGATGACCTCAGGAAAGGGCTTGTCCTGATCCCACCAGCCATGCCTGACTGCGGTGTCGTTCAGCCTTCTTGCAAGCTCGTTAAGCATCATCTGGCCCTCCTTGCCTTAAGCTTGGATACGATCCTTGCGGCATGCCTTCCCAGAAGCGGTATGGCCTCCAGTTCCTCTTCCGTCATGATGCCCATAAGAAGCACAGCCGCGGCATATGCGGCACCGCCTATACCCACCGCGACGACCGTGATGAGCCGCCCGTCGTGCACGATCCTCAGCGCAATCTCCCTAAACGCGAGCACCGCGGCCCCCATGATCGCAGAGGCCGCCACAGGCCCCGAGAAGGCCTTGGCATAGCCTACCTTGATGCCTAGCCTCATCTCCACCCTTAGAAGGTTGATCACCACTGTTATCAGCGACCCTGCGACCGTGCTTATTGCAGCGCCCTTCACGTTTAGCCCCGGCATGGAGGTAAGCCAGAACTCGAGGGCGATTTTCGCAAGCACCCCTATCAGGGCGCTTACCAGCGGATCTGCGACGAACCCCATCCCGCTTAATATGGACGCGCTCGTCTGCTGGAGGCATAAAAGGGCGCTTGCGGCGGATAGAACCGCAAGTATCGGCCCGACGTCAGGCCTGCCGTACAAAAGGGCAGTGATGGGAGAGGCGAGGACCAGAAGCCCCACTGTAGCCGGTATGGCTATTATGCTGGTCAGCTTCAGGACGTATATCGCCCTTTCGCGGATTCCGGCGGCATCTCCCCTGGCGTGGCACTCTGATATCGATGGCACCGCGGCGGAAGCGATTCCGGCGGTAATCGAGGTCGGGAAATAGACAATCGGGTATGCCATGCCGTTGAACTGGCCATATAGCGCCGTCGCCTCGCTTGGGGCGAACCCAGCCGCAGCCAGCCTTCCGGGCACTATTGCAGCGTCTATGACGCTTTTAATTGAGGCAAGGGAACCCGTTATCGATACGGGCACGGCAAGCTGCAGTATCCTGTAGGCGATCCCCTTGCCGGACTCAATCGGTGCATTGCCCCTAGGGATGCTGTAATCGGGCCTCCTTCTGAGAAGGTAATAGGCCGCAATTAGGAAGCCCATCCCCATGAACGCACCCACGGCAGCGCCGCTTGCAGCGCCAGCAGCCCCGTATTCAATCCCCTTGGGCAGCAGAAGCATCGCCATCAGAAGCATGAAGGCGACCCTTGCGACCTGTTCGATCATCTGGGACACAGCTGACGGACCCATCCGCTGCATGCCCTGGAAGTAACCCCTCATAGCCGACATCACTGTCATGAATGCCAGCGCCGGTGAAATGGCTCTGAGCGGAAGCACGGACCTGGGGTCGTGGAAGACCCTCTCGGCGATGTAGGGCGCAAGCAGGAAGAGCGCAAGGCTTGCCGCCAGCCCCGCAGCTGCCATCATGACTGCCGCGACCTTGACCACCCTGCCGGCTCCCAATCCGTCCTCCCTTGCCTTCTTCTCTGCGATAAGCTTTGATATGGCAAGCGGGATGCCAGACACCGATATCGACAGCAGGAAGAAATAGATCGGGTTTGCCATCTCGAACAGGCCCATGCCCTCGTCTCCGAGCATGTTGGCCAGCGGGATGCGGTAGACCGCGCCTAAGACCCTTGCGAATAGGCTGGCAGCCGCAAGAATGGCAGCTCCTTTAAAAAGGTTCGCCTTCGAACCGTCCTTTGCAGTATTGGCCATCGGATCACCTCACTGACGATACTCGTATTATAATCCATGGGCAGGATAAGTATGTGCAGGTATTTAAGTGCCGGATGTAGTAAGGTATTCATAAAGTATTCTTGCCGGGCTATCGGAGGATTCGATGTATACGGTGCTACAGGTGAGCATGAGCCTCTTCTCCCTTCTGATACTGGGGGCGATTCTCACCGGCATAAGAAACCAGAACGAACTGAGGTCACAGAAGCAGAGGCCTTTCATAAGGCTTATCTATGCCACGATGATCGTCATCGTCTTCGAGGCCCTCGCATGGGCTGTCGATAAAAGGCCCAGGCCATATTGTTTCGTGCTAAACTACGCATTCAACATAGCCTATTACGTATCAGGCTCATTCGCATTCTACATGTGGATAATATACCTGCACTCCAAGATATTCGGGGATACGGCATGGAACAGGACACTTAACGCGATACTCGTCATACCCGCCCTGGTACAGGTGATCCCTACCCTTGCAACGGTCTATACGGGTTACATATTCAGCGTCGACAGCGCTAATGTATACAAAAGGGGCCCCGGCTTCGTGCTGATAGCCCTTACGTTCGCCCTTTACATCTTCTACTCCCTCTTCATAACATACCTCAACAGGCGCAAGTTCTCTAAAAGGGCACTCTACACCCTACTCATCTTCAATGTCACGCCCACCATCGGTGGCATTATGCAGGCCTTCCTGTACGGGATGCCGTCCATGTGGGCCGGAGTCACGCTCATGCTCCTGTTCACCTACATGAACCTGCAGGAGACGGAGCTTGGCTCCGACTATCTTACCGGGGTCTCGAACAGGCGAGACATCGATTCCTTCCTGAACTCGCAGATCAGGACCGCATCCAGAGACGGCGGCTTCAGCGGGATATTCATGGATATCGACGGCTTCAAGGAGATAAACGACAAACATGGACACAGCACCGGGGACGAGGCCTTAAGGGTGACCGCTGACATCCTCAAGAGAAGCCTCAGGTCCGATGACTTCATAGCAAGGTACGGCGGGGACGAGTTTCTCGTCATAGCACCCAAGATGGCCTCTGAGGAGGCGCTTGCAAGGACCGTCGAAAGGATACAGGCTAGCTTCGAAAGCTTCAACAGGATGGGGAGATTCCCCTTCCCCCTTAGGTTAAGCTACGGATGGTCGATTTACAGGCCGGAGGCGAAGATGACGGCCGACCAGTTCTTGAGGAGAATCGACGAGCTCATGTACGAGAACAAGAAGGAATGCGGTAGGAGCTTGTGACCCACCGCATCCTGTAAGCAATATTGGAATCCCCGCTCCGGGCTCATAAGGACCCGGCTTTCTATTTGACCGCGAAGCTGCTTCCGATGCCGTAGCTGTCCCAAATCTGAGGGGTTTCCGGCTGGTTCTCCCTTGAGCTCATGAACAGGTGCATCTCCCTGGCGCTTATTTTGCCATCACTGTTACCGTCCGCGTTGACGAAGGCCCCTGTGGCCGTCTTTCCCGCTAGGGCGCTGATTATGTAGTAGTTGTACTCTCCGTGGTGGTAGACCTTGCCGCCGTAGGATTCGTTCTCCATGTCAGACCTGTGGGCGTTCTCGCTCCAAAGGCAGGCCGTCGACACGAAGCTCCTGTCGTTCTGCATGTTGTCCAGGAAGCCGCCGCTTCTGCACTGCTGCATGAATATGGCCCTCCTGCTGTAGGGAAGGGGGTTCAGGCTGTTGGCGAAGTCCGAATCGTAGTAGACTCCGTCTCTTAGGCAGAAGTATGCCGGGTTTCCCCCTCCTCCATGGTCGAACACCCAGACGAAGAGGCTGTCATTGCCCGTTAGCTTGTTGACCCCGATGGAGGAGTCCCCGTTTTTGAGGCCGTTCAGCACCTTGTTGACCCATGCCACCGTGGCTGGGAAATCGGTCACCTTGCTCGGATACTTGTAGTTGGGGTTGGCGGATGCGTAGTCGTTGCCCCAGCCATAGAGCACATAGATGTTATTCTCCGTGTACCCTGCGTCGATGAGCGTCTTGTACATCCATACCGTATCGTTCCAGAATTCGTCATACCCGCTTTCCGCCACGTCACCGCAGATGAGAAGGGCGTAATGCCTCGCCAGTGTCAGGATGGGGCCCGTTATGACCTCTATGGGCCGCCAGGCCGGTTCCAGCTGCTGGACCTTAAGAAGGCTCAGGTCCGGCTTCATGAGGGTGATGCTCCTCTCGGTAGGCGAAAGCACCCTCACCTCGTTTCCCCTGATCACTATGCCCTTCGCATCGGGCACGGCGAGTTCGATCGACTGCAAGCTGAGCTTGAAGGACGAATCATACAACCTCAGCTGCCCGTTCGCCCCGTCCAGCACGTAGAGGCTGCCTCCTGTGAACTGCATCGCTGTCGGCTCGTCGCCCGGCGACCATGTCTGCATAAGCGCCCTGTTTGTTGCAGGGTCGACGGCGAAAATCGAGCTGGAGTAACCTGCTGATATGGCCACATAGACGTATTTCCCGTCGAAGGCCACGCTTGACAGCCTGCCGCTCTTAAGGATATCTCCGGCGATTAGGCTGCCGGCCTGGGTCGCCTTCAGGTCAAGAAGCTTCGCCGCCTGGCCTGATCTAATATCGACCGAGAACACTGAACCCGTTCCCGCGTCGCCCACAATGGCCCTGCCTGCTGTATATGCCGAGATGCCTGCGGGCTGCTCAATTGGTATTGCTATCGACCTTGTAACCTTTCCCTCTGCGTCCAGCGCGACCAGCTGGTTTTTGGAAGCGCCGAAGGTCGTCCCCTCGACATCGCCCATGGTCACAAGGTTGGAGAGGGCAAGGTTGGTTATCTTAGTGGTAAGGGACGCAGGCGGAAGGTTCACTATAGGTGTCAGCGGAACTGGCGCTCCGGCGGCTACGCCGGTGAGCATTATGAGAAGGATGGCCACCGCGAGGAGCTTTGCTTTCCCCATTGCCATTTTCCTCACTCCTTTTCCGGGCAGTACGCCCGTTAGGAGTATGTTTCTTCATGCACTGAAATTTTCCTTCATGGAAAAGCAATGCGCCGCCTTTTCGGCGGCACATTTTTCACATTTTTCCGGTCATCACTGAAGAATCAACCGCCCTCTGGGATTATTATCAGATCCAGTGCGCTTCCGTCTGCGACTATGTCGCTGTGCTGGATTATCTTGCCGTTTCTTATGGCAAGTATGTATCCTCTCAGGTCCTCGGGGATGCCGAGGATGTCGAAGATCTGCCTGACCTGCGTATCCGAGGAGACTGGCACAGAGCCGGAATACTTCTCGAGGGGGACCCTGCCCCTGATTTCGATCATGCGATCACCTCAATAAGAAAATCGCACAGACGTGCCTGCATGTCAACGCTGGTGCTTTACTTTCTCCTATTGACACACATTCATGCTTATAGTATATAGATGTTAATGACACTTAAAGGAGTGATATCATGCACGGTGGAAGAGGCGGCTTCGGTATGGGAAGGATGCGGGGCATGCAGGAGGACATGCAGGGGCAGGGCCTGGGCAAGATGTTCAGGTTCATGGTGCCTGTGGTCGCTATAGCCCTCGCAAAGTTAGGCAAGGCGCACGGTTATCAGATAGCCCAGGAGGCTTCAAGGCTGTCCGTCGCGGATACGGAGATGGACCAGGCTGCAGTGTACCGGACTTTGAGGAGGATGGACATGATGGGCTTCACCTACTCCGAATGGGACACTAGCGGCACAGGCCCCGCAAGGCGTGTGTACATGCTAAGCGAGGAGGGCCTGGTCCAGCTAGATTCCTGGATGAAGCGTATGGAGAGGCTCTCCATGCAGATCGGGACACTGCTTAAGGCATACGGGGAGCTGGAGAAGCCTGAGACGCCCGCAAGATGAGCTGGGCAGGAAATCCGTTTTGCCGGGCTGTGATGGCGCAGCCCGGTATGCAATCAGGCAGTTGAAAAATGCCCACGCCCGGTTCATAATGGCAAAAAGCGCCGTACGAGGCGTGGATGCCAAGGCCCCCTTTCCGGCGCGGAGGCAGGTTATGCATTTCCGAAAGGAAGCCATACGGCAGGTCATCGGGCTTCTGGGCGATTGCTCGGGGATAGTCCGCCTTGTTGCTGTGCTGGAAGGCATAAAAGACTGCGATGCATGGGTGGACGATGCTGAAACCCCCCGCTTCGGCGCGATAAGGTATGAGAACAAGCTCTACCTTGCCGGGGAGATAAGAAGCCCGAAGGACGAAGACTTCCTTGGCAAGTTCGTAAGGAAAGAGGTCTCCTTGCGGAAGCTCGAAGGACATGCCCACGACAGGGCGATAGTAAGGGCGTTCGACAAATCCATCGGCGAGGCGCTTCCACGCATGCTAGACGGGATCATCCATGCAGTCCGGGGCAGGGAGTACCTGGAGGCCAGCCTGCCCTATAATGCTGCAGCTAGTCCTCTTGCGGATGGCTACCGCTTCGCGGATGTTGACGATTCTCTTCTAAGGGATGACGGTATATCGGGAATCGACCTACTAAGGTCTGAGTGCGCATACCGGTTCGACAGCATGACCAGCAGCTTCGGCGATTTTCTGGGAGTAGCCGTGCTCAAGGGAGATGAGCTGGCCGGATGGTGCCTAAGCGAGTATATGTGCTCGGTCGGCTGCGAGATAGGCATAGAGGTCATGGAGGATCACAGGGAGCAGGGCTTGGCCAAGGCGCTTACCGGCAAGTTCGTAAGGGAGTGCCAGGCACTCGGGATGCAGAAGGTGGGCTGGAACTGCTACTCTGACAACACTGCTTCCTTCAGGACCGCCATGGCGTGCGGCTTTAAGCACATCAGGCATTATTACCAGGTCGAAGTCCATTATGACCATATAGGATAGCAGGAGCCGGGGCCTCTCAGCCCCGGCTCCCCTATCATCTGGGTTCTAGTTGTCGCACATCAGCTTTCCGGCCAATGAGAAGTCTTCCTTCTTCATCTCAGAGTAGATTATGCGGACCTGCTCCGGCTTTACGCCCAGCTCTGCCACGCATACGTCAGTGATTCCCTTAACGAGCTTCCTCTTCTGGTCCATGGTCTTGCCCTCAAGGATGTGTACGTCGATGATCGGCATTTTCCCACCTCCTAGTCGTATGGTCTAACCGCGAAAATCCCTTTGCGGGATAATCACTTCTTCATTTCTCCCGCTTCCTGTCGCTAATGCCCCCGGCAACCATGACGGCGATGCCCACCGCTATGAAGGCCGCGCCAATCACTACAGGAAGCTCAAGCTGCTCGCCAAGCATAAGCGAGGAGAGCACTGCAGCTGTCATCGCCTTCAGGAAGAACACGACGCTTCCCGTGTTCGTGCTGGTAAGGTCCATGCCCTTGAAATAGGATACGTAGGCAAGGCCTGATACGATGATGCCAAGGTAAGCAAGATATCCCATGTCACTTGCCGTAAGCCCTGAAAACAGCCTCACTCCGGAGGATGTCGCATAGATTCCAAGCACCACCACGCCTGAAAGTATCGCGGCGGAAGTCACGAAAAGGCTTCCAAGCCTCCTCGACAGCCTCCTGGCCAGAACTATGTACAGGCCGAAGAGCGTCACAGACAGGAGCGGATATAGGATATCGGGGTCGAAACCGGCCCCGAAAGGCCTGATTATGAATGCCATACCCACCATCCCAAGCAGTATGAAAAGGATGGTGTAAGGCTTGGGTTTCTCCCTGAGTATGAAAGATGCAAGAGTCGCGATTATCATCGGGTTTGCCGAAAAGATGAAGGCTACAAGGTTAGCCGGCACCTTCGTCACGCTGAACTGAAGCAGACTCATCGAAACGGCAACCAGAAGCGTCCCCAGTAGCGCTATCGTCAGGATATCCTTTACTGCCACCTCGGTCTTGCGCCTTCTAAGCTCCATGAGCCCGAAAGGTAGTATCACAAGCCCGCCGATGAGGAATCTGATGAAGTTCAGCTGCATGGGCGCCACATGAGGCATAAGCTTGGAGAACACCTCAAGGGTGCCGAAAGTCACTCCTGTGAACAGTAGGAATGCATACCCGAGGACCCCTGACCCCTTATCCCTCCTGCTGCTCGCTTCCCCTTGCCTCATCCTTCGCCTCCGTGGCCTGCCAGCCCCTGCTGGTCCTTCTAGCCGGTCCTTCTGTCTCCCCCTGAAGCCATAATGCCCAGGGCTGCCAACGCGGCCAGATTGCCGTTATGGACGTGCTTTTTCATCAAGTCCTCGGAAAGCGCCGGATCTCCCTCCATAAGGGCGTTTATTATCGCCTTGACCTCGGCCCATGCCTCAGCCTCATGCGCCTTGTTCCTTACCTTAGATATAATCCTGGTCCTGGAGTTCTGGGCATAGAGGTTGGTCAGTATCTGCTCTAGGTACAAGTTGCCGGTCGAGACGGCCACCAGCCTGTGGAACTGAAGGTCCGCATCTATGTAAGTCTGCAGGTC
>CAZHKX010000016.1:0-19848 GCA_964532805.1 uncultured Clostridia bacterium | reverse complement strand
TCATCTGCGGCTACAGCCGCTGCTAAGCTTTAAGCTATTACCCGATACCAAAGGGAAAGGGCCGTTCGCCGGCCCTTTCCGTCATTCTATCTGTGCTAGCCTAATGAATCCAGCAATACATCAGAACGCTATCGCGATTCCGTCCTTCCTTGACTCCGTGCCCGCGACATATGCGCCGCTATCATCATCTCTCATTATCATCTGGCCTCCGCCGAACATGGCATCCGTCTTCTCCACTGACACCTCATAACCCATCCCTGCCATCTGGCCTTCGATGTGCCCCAGCCCCTTTTCAAGGTGCAGCTTCCTTCCCTCAGACACCCTGAACCTCGGCATGTCTATGCCTGACTGGGGGTTAAGCCCCATGTCGACAATCGAGGAAATCAGCTGCACATGGCCCTGTGGCTGCATATCCCCTCCCATGACTCCGAAAGGCCCTAGAGGCTTGCCGTCTTTCATCAGGAAGCCCGGTATTATCGTATGGAACGGCCTCTTGCCCGCTTCCAGCTCGTTAGGATGCCCCTTCTCAAGCGAGAAGCCGGCTCCCCTGTTCTGCAGGCTAATCCCGTGCTCCGGAATTACTATGCCGCTTCCGAAGCCCATGTAGTTCGATTGGATCAGGGAGACCATCATGCCCTCCGAATCGGCCGCGCAAAGATACACCGTGCCGCCCCTCCACGGAAGGCCAGTAGCAGCCTCCTCCATCGCCCTGCCCTTCGTAATCAGAGCCGCCCTATCCGCCGCGTATGCCTTGTCCAGCATCCTTCTGACCGGCACTTCCCTGAAGCCCGGGTCGCACACCCTCTCATGCGCATCCGAGAAAGCAAGCCTTAAGGATTCGGCGATAAGGTTCACCCTCATGGGATCGTCGAAAGCAAGACCGGAAAGCTCGTATCTCTCAAGCATGTTAAGCGCCATCAGCGCCACAATCCCCTGCCCGTTCGGCGGCATCTCGAAGACGTCGAAGCCTCTGTAGTTAGTCCCGATAGGTTCGACCCATTCGCTTCTCTGCGCTACAAGGTCTTCCTTCGTCAGGTATCCGCCCCCGGCCAACGATGCCTCCGCGATGGCATCTGCGAGCCTTCCGCTGTAGAAGCTCTCGCCGCAGCTCATGCCAATCTCCCTTAGTGCCTCCGCCATCCCCGGGTGCCTGAATGGCTCCCCCGCCCTCGGTGCCCTGCCATCAGGCATGAATGCCCTCCTGAAGCCCTCGAATCCTCCCAGCCTCGCTGCCGCGAAGCCCCAGAAGTAGGCAACGACTGGCGATACGGCATAGCCCTCCTCGGCAAGGCTTATCGCAGGCTCCAGCGCCTTTCTTAGCCCCAGCTTCCCGAACCTGCTGCTTATGTCGGCCCATCCTCTGACCATGCCGGGGACGGTCACCGGCTCCCAGCCCACCAGGGGCATGCCCTTATGGCCTTTCTGCCTAAGCACCTCCGCGCTTATAGCGGCCGGCGCCCTGCCGGAGGCGTTTATCCCGTGAAGCTTGCCGTCCTTGCATATTATGGCGAAAAGGTCCGAGCCGAGCCCATTGGAGGTGGGTTCGGTTACGACCAGCGCGGCGGCCATCGCGATTATCGCATCCGCCGCGTTTCCGCCCTCATTAAGTGTCCTTACGCCGGCAAGGGAGGCAGCTGGCGTGCTTGCGCATACCGCCCCGTTATGCCCCACCGCGGCGCTTCTTCCTGAGCAGAAAGCCCTTCCGTATTCCATGCCTGCCTCCTATGCACCTTTTAAGCAGATTGTAGCAGAAGCCGCCCTTATTGGTCATATGTTAGAATGTATGCGTAAACAGCGCTTTGATGAACCGGGCTTAAACCCCGGTTTGATGATTAGGTAGCATGCCCTGAGGAAGGAGGCCCCATGCAAAGAGACCTGAACACGCCGCATGGCATGATACGCTTCCCCGCCTTCCTGCCGGACGCCACATACGGCGCGGTCAAGGCATGCGGCCCTGACGACTTATCCGCGGCTGGCACTCCCGCCCTTGTGATGAACGCGTACCATCTGATGCAGAAGCCGGGCTCAAGCACGATATCCGCGCTGGGCGGACTTCACGAGATGACCGGCTGGGACGGGCCTATCATGACGGATTCGGGCGGATTCCAGGCATACTCGGTAATCAGGGAGGACCCCTCAAGGGGCAGCATCGGGAAGAACGGGATAACAATCCTACCTGAAGGCTCGTCCAGGAAGTTCCTGCTGACGCCAGAGAAGGCAATGCAGCTGCAGCTCGCCTACGGGACGGATATCGCGATCTGCCTCGATGAGTGCACTCACCCGGACGACGGGCGCGAAGTGCAGGAGAAGGCGGTAAGAAGGACACTTGAGTGGGCTTCAAGGTGCAGGTCCGAGTTCGACAGGCTAGTTGCGGGCGGCAGGAAGAAGGCTAAGCCTCTGCTGTTCGGCGTAGTCCAGGGAGGATCATTCGAAGACTTAAGGAAGCTGTGCGCAAGCGAGCTTTCTGCCATCGGCTTCGACGGGATGGGCTTCGGAGGCTGGCCGATAGACGGCGAAGGCAGCCTCGTGGTTGACATACTCCGCTCCGTAAGGGAGGCCCTTGCAGAGGATATGCCGCTTCATGCGCTGGGTATAGGCCACCCCAGGCATATGGTCACCTGCTGGGATCTGGGATATGACACCTTCGACTGCTCCCTTCCGACAAGGGATGCGCGAAGGGGCAGGCTCTATACTTCAGAGATGCCCCTGTCCGAGGCCGACTTCTCCGGCAAGTGGTTCAAATACGCTTATTTGCAGGACGAGAAGCATATAAAGGATAGAAGGCCGGTAATGCCCAGCTGCGACTGCCCCACATGCCGCGACTACAGCGCTGGGTTCCTGCATCATCTTATGAGGCATGGTGAAGCGCTCTTCTACAGGCTCGCCACGGTCCACAACCTCAGGTTCATGAACATGCTGTCGGACGAACTCGGAAGAAGGGGCAGGAAAGGCCTATGAGCGCCGCCTCCCCAGAGGAGATTGCAACAAAGGCCGCGGAGCTCGCCGATAAGGCGCTGCTGCCCTCAGCCCGCTCCCACATCCCCCGCTCCCTGGCGGTTCTTATAGCAGGCCAGGAGCTTAAGAAGGGCAATGGGGACAAGCAGGCGCTAAAGCAGCTTAAAGCGCGCCTTCACCAGGCCGTGCTGGCATATGAGGCTGATGCAAGGTCCTTAAGAAGGCTCGCCGATAAGCTCGATGAGGCTTCGTCTCTTGGAAGAGATAAGGTCAAGGAGACCGCGCTTACAGGGCTTGCTCTTCATGCAAGCACCAAGGAGAGGATCCCAGAGGCCGACGGCTTCTACCCGAGGCTTCTTGATGGTATCAGCGCAGGCAGCGTTCTGGACCTGGGCTGCGGGCTGAATCCCCTGCTGCTACCCTGGATGGGCCTTCCGGAGGGCGTAAGGTACATGGCATATGACGCATCTGCTGCATGCGGGCTTGCGGTAACCTCCTTCTTCAGAGCATGGGGCGCTGAAGGACGCTTCCGGCAGTGCGACCTGGCAGACGAGGTGCCCGCCGAAGAGGCCGACCTTGTTTTCATGATGAAGCTTATTCCGACCCTGGACAGGATAAAGCCTGGCTTGGGCCTTGAGGTGTTGGACAAAGTGAAAGCTCCGGTCGTCGCGGTGAGTTTCCCCACTAGAAGCCTCGGAGGCAGGCAGAAGTCCATGGAGAGAAACTACTCTGAAGGCTTCGAGGCCGAGCTGGCCAAGAGGGGCTGGCAGTATGACAGGATGAGCATTGGCCATGAGCTGGCCTACATAGTCAGGAAGTGAACTGATGGATAAGGGAAAGCTGATTCTCGTGGCGACGCCGATCGGCAACGTGGGGGATATAACCAGAAGGGCCGTAGAAGCCCTAGGCTCAGCCGACCTCGTGGCCAGCGAGGACACCAGGACTACGGGGATGCTCCTTAAGCGGTTGGGTGTCAGCAGGCCGCAGATGTCCTTCCACTCCTTCAACGAGGAAGCCTCAGCCCAGAGGATTATATCCGAGCTCTCTGCAGGAAAGAGCGTCGCTCTAGTCTCGGACGCCGGCACCCCCGGCATATCCGACCCGGGCTTCAGCATAGTCAGGCTTGCCGCGGAGCAAGGCTACGAGGTGACTATGGCTCCGGGACCGACAGCGCTTATCATGGCGCTTGTCCTTTCGGCCCTTCCGACGTCCAGCTTCACTTTCAGGGGCTTTCCTCCCCGCT
Organism: uncultured Clostridia bacterium; assembly: GCA_964532805.1. GTDB lineage: Bacteria > Bacillota > DTU025 > DTU025 > MWDF01 > MWDF01. The sequence goes on along the minus strand of CAZHKX010000016.1, from coordinate 15,650 downwards.
CCTCGTCAAAAAGGAGGAAGTTCTTCGGGGAGGATGCGGCCTCCCCGCATACCCTGGTATACTACGAAAGCCCTCATAGGCTGGCTGAAAGCATCAGCGATGCGCTTTTCGCCCTCGGCGACAGGAAGGCTGCCCTCTGCAACGACCTGACAAAGAAGTTCGAGAAGGTGGAAAGGGGCACTTTGGCAGGATTTGCAAGATCGCTTGAAGGTGAAAGGCAGCTTCTGGGCGAATATGTCATTGTTATAGCAGGCACAGAGAAAGCCCCATCTTTAAGGGTTAAGAAGAACAAGTACAAGCCGGAGGGTGATTTGGATGGCGAATGGCCGAAGCGCCTCTAGGATAATCGGGACACTTATTACCCTAATATTAATCTTGGCGGCGGTAGCCGCTTTCTTCGCTTTCAACTTCGACGAGTACGCGAAATACCAGTACTACAAGCTGACTTACAAGGTTACGGATGACGAGGATGCGAAAGTGTTCTCGGAGTGCTATTCAAGGACCTCGGGCAGCGTATGCGTATCCATGGACATCAGGGTTTTCACGCTCTTCGCCCTGCTGGAGGGCGTAGGCGGGTATGATACGGAGTACGGGGCGGTAAAGAGCGACGCAAGGCTAAGGCTTGAGGCAGATATGGCATCAAGGCTCGCCTCTGTCCCCTCAAGCAGGGTGTCCCGCTGGAGGGCTTACCTCGAGGAGCATCCTTACAACACCTACACCTACATAAACTACGTCCTTGCGCTGGGTAAGCCCCCACAGTTCAAGTACATCGTCCCCAAGTCACAGATTGGCGGCTCCGAGTTCTTCATGCTGGGCGGCTTCAGGGACATACTGAACGACTTCTTCGTGACGGCGCAGATAGACGAGGTTTACGCATGGCACAAGGACGCCGGATACTTCATGCCTGCTGACAAGTACGACCTTGCCAAGATGGCAGAGCAGCTAAGCTTCGCCAACAAGTTCATGAGAATTGAATCTGCCAAGGCGGCGCGCACCAAGCTCAAGATCATCCCGATGCCCTATGAGTCGCATTATGTGGGCTATTCGGTCACCTACGGGGACGATGTATACATCATCGAGGGGCCCGGAGTGTTCAACGGCAACCTGAACTGGCACGAATACGTGCACTCGTATATAAGCCCCGCAGTCAAGAACGCGGTATGGGCCTACAATGTGAAGTTCAACAAGGTCCTGGAGGAGAATGCCAGGAAACCGGCCATCCAGGGCAGCTATGAGAGGCTCGACTCATATGTAGCGGAGAACATCGTACGAGCGCTGGATCATAAGATGCAGATAGCCTATGCCCCATCCTGGGCCAAGGATTCGCTGAAAAGGAAGCTCGCTGATACGGAGAAGCAGGAGGTCCTCGAAGGCTTCGTACTTATCCCCTATTTCTCGGCGGAGCTTGACTCCTTCGCGTCCGAAAGCGCACTGGATATAACATCATTCGTGAAGAAGGCCCTTGCGGCGTATTAATCCTGACAAAGCATATGATGAGGGGAAGGGGCAGACCGCCCCTTCCCCCATTTTCATGCCTGCTCTTTCCCCTATTCGTATCTTAGCGCGTCGACTGGCTGCAGCGACGCGGCCTTGTTCGCAGGGTACACCCCGAAGAACAGCCCAATGCCGAGCGAGAAGCCAAGGGCCAGTGCTATGGAATACCAGGGCACGAGGCTCGGCCAGCCGGCCAGCCTGCTTACCAGGCTCGCAACGCCCCAGCCCATAAGCATGCCTACCGCCCCGCCGCTGAAGCTTATCATCACGGCCTCCATCAGAAACTGCGCCAGTATATCCCTTTTCGTAGCCCCGAGCGCCTTCCTGATGCCGATCTCCCTGATCCTCTCTGTCACGGATACCAGCATGATGTTCATTATGCCGATGCCGCCTACGACCAGCGATACTGCCGCGATGCCTGCAAGCAGGTATGTCATAGTGCCAGTAACCGTGCTCATTATGTCGAGGATGTCGGCCTGGTTGGTGACCCTGAAGTTCTCCTCGTAGCCCATCTTGATAAGAAGGGCCCTTTCAGTTGCGGCCGCCGCCGCATCCATGTACTTTGCGTCATCTATCTTCAGGTAGATGGAAGTAAGCTGCTCCCCTCCGGTGATCCTCCGCTGCACTGTGTTCATCGGAAGCAGCATCTGAAGTATCCTAAAGCCCGCCATCTGCTGGAAGAAGTTCGTCCCCTCGGACTTGAAAACGCCGATCACCCTGAATGTCATGCCCGCCGAGCTGACCTTCTGCCCAACAGGCTCTGTCCCTTTGAACAGGTCCGACGCCATATCCTCGCTGACCATGGCGACAAGCTCGCCCCTGGCGATCTCGTCAGCCGTGAAAGCCCTTCCCTCAGCCACCTCATAACCCCTTACGTCGAGATAGCCTCCCGTAACGCCGATAATCGTCGAGGATACTGCGTCCTTGCCGAACTTGACCTGTATGCCGGAGCGAGATGCGTCCGCCGCTATGCTCTCGAGGTGCGGCACCATCTTCTCAAGCTCCTCCATCACATCCATGTTCAGCTGCGAGCTCTGGCCGGGCGATTTGACGGGCTTGCCTTCCCCTTGCATCACGAATATGATGTTGGTTCCCAGGCTCTCGATGCTTCCCAGCACCTCGGCCCTTGCCCCCTCGCCTATCGCGATTATGATGATGACCGCCGCAACCCCGATGATGATGCCGAGGCTCGTGAGGAAGGCTCTCATGATGTTGGATCTTATCCCCCTTGCGGCGAGCTTCGCCGCCTCGTTAATCCTCATCGCCATAGCCTCCCCCGGTCCTGCGCTCATCTTTCACGAGAAGCCCGTCCCTGAAAAGCATGTGCCGTTCAGCGAATGCGGCTATGTCCTTTTCGTGAGTGACAAGCACTATCGTCCTGCCCTGCTCGTTGAGCCTGGTGAGCGCCTTCATGATCTCCTCGCTGTTTCTAGAATCGAGGTTTCCCGTAGGCTCGTCCGCAAGAATCATCCTGGGGTTCAATACGAGGGCGCGCGCGATAGCGACCCTCTGCTGTTCTCCTCCGGACATCTGCTTGGGGCTGTGCACCGCCTTGTCGGCAAGCCCCAGCGCATCCAGCGCTTCTGATGCGATCCTCCGCCTGTCAGCGACCGGGGTGCCCGCATATGCCATGGGAAGCATGACGTTCTCAACGGCGGTAAGCCTCGGCAGAAGGTTGAAGGCCTGGAACACGAAGCCTATGTCCCTGTTTCTCGTCCTCGCAAGCTCGTCGTCGTCCATAGATGAGACAAGCCTGCCGGAGAGCCTGTACTCGCCATCGGTCGGCTTGTCCAGGCAGCCGAGTATGTTCATTAGGGTCGACTTCCCGGAGCCGGACGGCCCCATGATGGCCACGAACTCCCCGTCCTCTATGCCGAAGCTGACGCCGTCAAGCGCCTTCACCGAGCCTCCGCCCATGGGGTATTCCTTCCTTAGCTCCTTCACCTCAATGAGCAAGGGCTCACCTTCTTCCGATCATGCGGGCCCTTATGCCGAAGAGGCCGGCACCGCCTGAAGCATTGATCCCGTCTTCAGGCGTAGTATCAAGGAATACCTCGTCGCCCTCGGACAGCCCTTCGAGCACCTCGACCCCGTCATCGCCCTCTTCTCCCAGCTTGACTGGCCTTTCCTCCGGCTTGCCGTCGGCTCCCTTCACGATTATCGTGGTCGAGCCGTCCTTGTCGTAGGCATAGCCGTGGGGTATGTACAGGACATCGGGCTTCACATATGCCCTGATGCTGACATCGGCGCTCATGCCTGGCTTCAGATTAAAGGAGGTCCCATCTATGTCCACTCTTACCGAGTAGCTGACCATGCCCGAGGATTTGACCGGGCTCGATATGATGCCTGATACTTTGCCTTCGAACACTGCGTCGTCAAGGGCGGGCACGGTAATGGATGCCGGCATGTCCAGCTTGACGGAGCTTATGTCGAACTCGGAGACCGTCACCGTCGCATACCACGAATCCACCCCAATGACCTCTATGAGCGGGTTCTGGGCGGATGTCGATGCCAGCTCCTGCCCCTGCCTTCCCTGCAGGACCGCTATTATCCCGTCGAAGGGCGCCTTGTAGGTGAGCTTCCCCTCCGCGTCCATGAGCTTCCTGTATGAGCTTTCCAGCTGCTCCTTCTCCTGCACGGAGCCTGACTGCTGCCCGGCCAGGGAGGACAGGAGCGAAAGGTCGAAGCCGCCTCCGGCCATTGCCCTAGCAGCCGTATCATTGATTGAGCTCAGCTGCGTTTCCGTCTTCTCTATCTCGGCTTCCAGCGACGAGCTCTCATACCTTGCGATAAGGCCGCCCTTCAGCACCTGGTCGCCGGGCCTTGCCTTCAGCTCCGCAACCTTTACCGCGTAAGGCATGTAGAGGATGTCGCGCCTGCCTGAGCTCACATCCCCAGAGGCGTTCACCGACCTCGAAAGGCTGCCAAGCTCGACCACCGCGCCCACCAGGCCCTCATAGGGGTCCTGAAGGCGCGCCTGCCTGGCCCTTCTGAACGCTCCGATTATTATGAGCACCGCCAGCACGGCGAGTACTATCGCTACAGCTTTCACCCATTTGTTTCTGAACAACTTAATGCCCTCCATCCGACGGCGGCTTCGCCGTCTTCCGCCGCACCTGCACCCATTCCTACGGGGCGCGCCGGCGGCAGAATCATTGTATTCCAAACTGCGCTATAATGATATGAGACGATATGATTAACGAATCCTGCATGCTTTTTGCTCCTTAAGATGGAACCGAGCGCGCGGCATAGCGTCTTACGTAATAGGGTTCATATGCCAGGGAGGCGGTTTGCTATGCTCAGAAATTCCTTGAAGTTGGTCCTTTGCGCCCTTCTGGCCGCAGCTCTTGCAGGTGCGATGCCTGCGATGGGAGCAGATGCGGCCTTACCGTCCGGGCCATACCTGAACAGCAACCAGAAGGCCCAGATAGGCTCATGGGAGATACAGGTCTCAAACGGCATCAAATGGATAAAAGAGCTCAAGGGGGACCAGCCGGGCGCTTCGAAGGACGCCGCGCAGAAAGTCAAGAAGGCCCAGTCCGGAATGAGCTTCGCCATGGTGCCCGTCACGATCAGGAACACCTCAGACAGGACCGCGAGCCTCTTGGTGGGGGTATGGAACTTCTACGATGTCTCAGGCCGCATGTACATCATGCTCACTCTCGGGCTGGACTTCATCCCGACTGCGGATTACCTCAACATGAAGGACTTCGCACCGGGCGAGAGCAGGAAGGGCTACCTTCCCTTCGAGATACCTGAGGGCATAGACAAGAACAGCAAGTATGTGCAGCTGGTCGTGCCCCTAATCGGCAGCGCCACCTGGAAGCTGTAGGTTCTCCATGTAATCGAAGGGACCGGGCATGATTGCGTGCCCGGTCCCTCATCATTTCCATGCATCCTGCCACTACTTGCCCTTTGCAGTCTCCAGCAGGGCCTTCATGAACCTGGGAAGGTCGTCCGGCTTCCTTGAGGTCACGAGGTTTCCGTCAATCACCACCTCAGCGTCCTCCCAGACGGCCCCTGCGTTTATCATATCGTCCTTGATCGCCGCATAGGAGGTGAGCCTCCTGCCCTTCGCCACGCCAGCCGAGGCCAGCACCCACGGCCCGTGGCAGATGGCCCCCACCGTCTTTCCCGAGTTGAGCATCTCCCATGTGATTCTCTTGGCATCCCTGTCCATCCTGATCTTGTCCGGTGCGAAGCCCCCGGGGATGACAAGTATGCTTATGTCCGCCGGGTTCACCTCCTGGTATGTCTTCCCCGCCATCGCTGGGTAGCCGTACTTTCCGGCATAGGTTTTTCCCTTCTCCCCTCCGACCAGGTCCACAGCGTAGCCTGCCTCCAATAGCCTGTAGTAGGGATACATCAGCTCCATGTCCTGGAAGAGGTTGTCGACGAATATCGCCGCCTTGCCCGCCATGCCATCCCTCCTTTCTCCTGCTGCCTTATTCTGCGCGGGATGGTCCCTTACCTGCCTCCTGAAGATGTCGGAGCGCCCTGTTTTTATAAAGTGCATAAGCTTTACATTTTAACTTTCTTAAAATGAAGTTTAGAAAAACTATTGATATCATCAAAGCGTTATCTTAAAATGTAAACATAAGTCTTAATAAGAAAGGGGTGATGCATATGGCAAGGTTCCACGGGCCGGACGAGCCGGTTTATACCATACAGGTGGCCGCCAGGCTCACTTCGGTGTCCCCGCCGATGCTAAGATACCTGGAACGCATGGGGCTGGTGCAGCCGACAAGGACCGAGGGAAACATCAGGCTCTACTCGGAGAACGACCTGGAGCTTGTGCAGCGCATCGCCTATCTCATCCGCGAGGCCAAGGTGAACGCGGCAGGCGTCAAGGTGATCCTCCAAATGGAAGTGGGCCACGCGGTTTTCATAGAGGAAGACCCGAAGGAAGACTCTTAAGACAGGCGCAATACGTGAGTTTAGTATAAACAATTCAAAGGAGTGGGTTTTATGAGCAGAGTAGTAGGTATCGACCTTGGCACGACAAACTCGGTCATAGCAGTCATGGAGGGCGGCTCCCCTCAGGTTATCGTCAACACCGAGGGTACGAGGACCACCCCTTCAGTGGTGGCATTCACTAAGAACAACGAGAGGCTGGTCGGCATGCTGGCAAGGCGCCAGGCCGTACTCAACCCCGAAAATACCATATCCTCGATCAAGAGGTTCATGGGCAGGCGCTTCGACGAGGTAGGCTCAGAGCGCCGCAACATGGCTTACAGCGTAGTCGCAGGCCCCAACGGCGAGGCCAGGGTGGACCTTCCTGTCACCGGCAAGGATTTCTCCCCCGAGGAGATATCCGCCATGGTGCTCGGGAAGCTCAAGGCCGATGCCGAGAAGTACCTGGGCGAGAAGATCACCAAGGCGGTAATCACCGTCCCCGCTTACTTCAACGACTCGCAAAGGCAGGCCACGAAGGACGCAGGCAGGATCGCAGGACTTGAGGTCCTAAGGATAATCAACGAGCCGACGGCGGCATCGCTCGCCTACGGCATGGACAAGAAGGCCAATGAGACCATACTCGTGTTCGACCTGGGCGGCGGCACGTTCGACGTGTCGGTTCTCGAAGTCGGAGACGGCGTGTTCGAGGTCAAGGCGACCAACGGCGACACCCACCTAGGCGGAGACGACTATGACAGGCGCATCGTCGACTACCTTGCCGACGAGTTCAAGAAGTCGAACGGCGTGGACCTTAGGACCGACAGGCAGTCGCACCAGAGGCTCATCGAGGCCGCCGAGAAGGCCAAGATAGAGCTCTCGCAGGTATTCGAGACCACAGTGAGCCTCCCGTTCATCACAGCGACGGCATCAGGCCCCCTGCACCTCGAGATGAAGCTCACCAGGGCCAGGTTCGAGGAGATGACCAGAGACCTTACCGACCGCTGCGTGGGACCCTTCAAGCAGGCCCTGTCGGACGCCAAGCTCACGCCGGCCGACCTCGACGAGGTCATACTGGTAGGCGGCTCGACAAGGATGCCCGTCATACAGGAGCTTGTCAAGAAGCTCACCGGCAAGGAGCCGCACCGCGGAGTGAACCCTGACGAAGTAGTCGCGGTAGGCGCAGCCATCCAGGCAGGCGTGCTGGCCGGCGAGGTCAAGGACGTGGTCCTTCTGGACGTAACCCCCCTGTCCCTTGGGATAGAGACGCTGGGAGGGGTCAACACTAGGCTCATCGACCGCAACACGACCATACCGACCAGGAAGAGCCAGGTGTTCTCGACAGCCGCCGACGGCCAGACCTCGGTCGACATAATAGTCCTTCAAGGCGAGCGCGAGTTCGCCAAGGACAACAAGAAGCTCGGGACCTTCCAGCTGAGCGGAATACCCCCGGCGCCCAGGGGAGTCCCCCAGATCGAAGTCACCTTCGACATCGACGCCAACGGCATAGTGAACGTGACCGCCAAGGATACTGGCACCGGCAAGGAGCAGAGCATAACGATAACGGCAAGCACCCAGCTCTCCAAGGACGAGGTCGAGCGCCTTGTCCAGGAGGCCAAGAGGTCCGAGGCCGAAGACCGCGCCAAGCGCGAGCAGATAGAGCTCAAGAACCAGGCAGACCAGCTGGTCTACCAGGTGGAGAAGTCCCTCAAGGAGACCGAGGGCAAGCTTTCGGCCGACGAGAAGGCGAAGGTCGAGGCTGAGATCGCAAGCCTCAAGGAAGCGATAAAGAACGACGACTACGCGACCCTGAAGCAGAAGATGGACGCCCTTCAGCAGGCCTCCTACAAGGTGTACGAGGAGATGTACAAGAAGACCGGCGCAGGTTCGCAGCAGGGTCCTGAGCAGCCCTCCGCCAATGGCGCTGAGAAGAAGGACGGAAAACAGGACGAGGACGTCATAGACGCCGAGTTCAAGACCGACAACTAGACGTAAAGCAGGTGATGCCGATGAAAGACGATAAGACGAAGGCAGCCAGCGACGCCGGTGAGCCGGTAGGCGCAAGCGAGAAGGACGCGTCCGCGATCCTGGCCGAGCTTTCCAACCAGCTTGAAGCGGCCAAAAAGGAAGCCAGGGAGTACAGGGACGGCTACCTGAGGGCAAGGGCTGACTACGATAACCTTAAGAAGCGGGCCGAAAGAGACGCTGCAGACATGGTGAGGCTCGGCAAATCCGACTTCATGCTGAAGGTCCTGGATGCGGCGGACGACCTTGAAAGGGCACTTGCAGCAGAAGCCGGGCCCGAGGAGCTGAGAAAGGGCCTGGAGCAGACCTTAAGGAAGCTCCTGGGCATCCTTAAGGCCGAAGGGCTCGAACCCATAGACGCTTTGGGCAAACCCTTCGACCCGGCGCTGCACGAGGCGGTTGCCGCAGCTGAGGGCGACGTCGAATGCGACACGGTATGCGACGAGCTTAGGAAGGGATATACCTACTGCGGGTGCACTCTTCGCCCGACGATAGTAAGAGTCGCGGTGCCGAAGAAGGCATAGTCCCGGCAAAGGGGCGCAAGAATAAGAGACGACCCGAAGCGCGGCGCCCTGCTTACAAGAGCAAAGAGCGCCGCGCTTTCCTTCCCGGTGAGGTGATTTGGATGAACAAAAGTTATTACGAGCTTCTCGGCCTTAAGAAGGAGGCCTCGGACAAGGAGATAAAGTCCGCCTACCGCAAGCTTGCCAGGAAGTACCATCCGGACGCAAACCCTGGCAACAAGGAGGCGGAGCTGAAGTTCAAGGAGATCAATGAGGCCTACCAGGTCTTAAGCGACGCAAAGAAGCGCAAGTACTTCGACAAGTTCGGCCCCTCCTGGGAGCAGATGATGCAGGCGGGCATAGACCCCGACCAGCCGCGCGCCTGGGGCGGAGATGGGACAGGCCCCGGCGGCTTCAGGGTTGAGTACGGAAATCCGGAGGGGATCAACCTCGAGGACCTATTCGGCAATCTCGGAGACGCATTCTCGGGCTTCGGCGGCTTCGGTGGAAAGCGCAGGCAGCCGAAGGCCACGAAGGGCTCGGACATAGAGGCAGGGCTCACCCTTACTCTGGAGGAGGCCGAGCTCGGGGGCGGAAAGCACTTCTCGATGGACTCGGGCTCTGGCTCAAGGCGCATCGAGGTGACAATACCCAAGGGCACCAGAAACGGCGCCAAGCTCAAGCTGTCAGGGCAGGGAGCTGGTGGCCAGGCCGGCCCCGGGGACCTTTACCTGAAGATATCGGTCCAGGAGCATCCAGTCTTCAAGGCAGCAGGCGACGACATAAGGCTGGAGTTCGAGGTGCCGGTGGAAGACGCGGTGCTGGGTGCGACGGCTAAGGTGCCGCTTCTGGGAGGAAGGAGCGCGACGCTAACCATCCCGGCATGGACCCAGAACGGGAAGGTCTTCCGCCTTAAAGGGGAGGGCCTGACGAAGAAGGGCGGCGGCAAAGGGGACCTGTTCGCAAGGCTCAGGGTGAGCCTACCCGAGTCGCAGTCTGAGGAGGTCAAAGCCATCTTCGGAAAGCTCAGGGACATGAGGAAGGCCGGCCATTGAAAAGCATCATTACGGATCCGGACGGAGAGTGATTGAACATGGCAATGGATAGATTGACGGTCAAGGCTAGGGAGGCTGTTAGCGACGCCGTAAGGGTCGCCTCCTCCTCCCGCAACTCATACATAGAGCCGGTGCACCTTCTTAAGGCGCTGGCCCTTCAGGAGGAAGGCACCACAAGGCCCCTTCTCGAGAAGCTCGGCGCATCCCCCGGCGCCGTGGCGAAGGCCGCAGAAGACGCAATAGAAAAGCTCCCAAAGGTGAGCGGCTCGGCCGGCAACTATATGGGCGAGGAGCTTAACATGCTCATCAAGGGCGCGGAGGATGCGGCATCCGAACTAAGGGACGAGTACGTCAGCACGGAGCACTTCCTCATCGCGATGGCCAAGTCCCAGGGGGATGCCGGAAGGATACTTAAAGACGCCGGCGCCACCCACTCCCGAATCCTCGAGTCCTTAAAGGAGATCAGGGGGTCGCAGCGGGTCACTGACGAGAACCCTGAGGATAAGTACCAAGCACTGGAGAGATATTCAAGGGATCTGACCGAGCTTGCCCGCCGCGGCAAGCTTGACCCGGTGATAGGCCGCGACGAGGAGGTCCGCCGCATAATGCAGGTCCTCTCGAGAAGGACCAAGAACAACCCCGTGCTAATCGGAGAGCCCGGCGTCGGGAAGACCGCGGTGGTCGAGGGCCTCGCCCAGAGGATAGTCGCGAAAGACGTCCCGGAGGGGCTTGCCGACAAGAGGGTCGTCGCGCTGGACCTGGGAGCGATGCTGGCCGGCGCCAAGTATAGAGGCGAGTTCGAAGACAGGCTGAAGGCGGTCTTAAAGGAGATACAGGAGTCGGACGGCGCGATAATCCTGTTCATAGACGAGCTCCATACGCTGGTCGGGGCAGGCGCCGCAGAAGGCGCAATCGACGCCTCCAACATGCTTAAGCCCGCCCTTGCAAGAGGGGAGCTCAGGACCATCGGTGCCACCACCCTTGATGAGTACAGGAAGCGCATAGAGAAGGATGCGGCTCTCGAGCGCAGGTTCCAGCCGGTATACATCGCCGAGCCCTCGCCCGAGGACTCCGTCGCGATACTAAGGGGCCTTAAGGAGCGCTACGAGCTGCATCACGGCGTCAGGATCAAGGACAACGCGATAATCGCCGCAGTCATGCTGTCCAGGCGCTACATCAGCGACCGCTTCCTGCCAGACAAGGCCATAGACCTCATGGACGAGGCGGCGGCGAAGCTACGGACCGAGATAGATTCCATGCCTTCCGACATAGACAAGGTCGAGCGCCGCATGCTGCAGCTCGAAATCGAAAGGCAGGCCATGTCCAAGGAGACGGACCCCGCCTCGAAAGCCCGCCTGTCAAAGCTCGAAGAGGAGCTAGCTGAGCTTAAGGAGCAGTCCACCGCCATGAAGGCGCGCTGGGGGCGCGAAAAGGAGCTCATCGCAAAGGTTCGCGACATAAAGGCCAGGATGGAGGACGCGAAGAACAAGGAGCTCATAGCCGAAAGGTCGGGCGACCTGGAAAAGGCCGCACAGCTCAGATACGGCGTGAGCCTCTCCCTGAAAGCCGAGCTTGAGAGGGCAAATGATGAGATGTCGGCCCTTGAAGGCGGGCTTAAGTACCTCAAAGAGGAGGTCGACGAGGAGGATATCGCAGCCGTGGTGTCCCGCTGGACCGGCATACCTGTCTCGAAGCTTCTGTCCGGTGAGGCCCAGAAGCTCATCAACCTCGAGTCCATACTAAGAGGGCGCGTCGTCGGGCAGGATGAGGCGCTAACAATAGTCGCCGACGCCGTCCGCCGCTCAAGGTCGGGCCTGGCAGACCCCAACAGGCCGATCGGGAGCTTCCTTTTCCTAGGGCCGACCGGCGTGGGAAAGACTGAGCTTGCGCGCGCTCTCGCCGAGTTCCTGTTCAACGAGGAGAAAGCCATGGTGCGCCTGGACATGTCCGAATACCAGGAGAGGCATACTGTGGCAAGGCTCATCGGCGCGCCTCCCGGCTATGTGGGCTACGAGGAGGGAGGCCAGCTGACAGAGGCTGTAAGGCGGCGCCCGTACTCCGTGGTGCTCTTCGACGAGGTGGAGAAGGCACATCCCGAGGTGTTCAACGTGCTCCTCCAGCTTCTGGACGACGGGCGGCTCACCGACGGCCAGGGCCGCACCGTGGACTTCAGGAACACGGTGGTAATAATGACCTCTAACCTGGGATCGGCAGCACTTGCCGAAAAGGGCAGCTCTGAGGGCAGGGCGCTCGTGATGGAGCAGCTCAGGCAGTTCTTCAGGCCGGAGTTCCTTAACAGGCTGGATGAGATAGTCATGTTCAATAACCTGGATAGGCATGCTATGGACGCGATAGTCTCCATGCAGCTTGCAAGGCTCAAGGCGCGCCTTGCCGAAAAAGGCGTGGCCATCAGCTGGACAGAAGGCGCCGTCACGGCCCTCGCCGACATGGGTTTCGACCCGGCGTACGGGGCAAGGCCGCTGAAGAGGGCAATACAGCGCTCGGTGGAAAATCCCCTGGCAGTGAAGGTCCTGGACGGCACTGTCGTTTCTGGCAGGCCCGTCACAATCGACTCGGACGGGGCCGGCGGCATAAGCTTCAGTCAATGAGATGGACACCCCGGGGAGCCAGGTCAGGCCTCCGGGGTTTTCCTTTTTTGAACCCCTTTTATCTTGGTCAGTGAAGGTATCGGCCTTTTCTTCGTTGAAGTATAGTAAAAGAAGATTCCTGCAAGGGGTGATCCAGATGAGGATTAGGACAGCAGCGGCCCTGTTCGCCGCATTCTTGATTGCAGCATCCGCCATGTCGGCGTCCGCCTTCAACTACGATGTGGGTTTCTGGCTGGCGCGCTCGTCAAGGTCATATGAGCTTCTGGCAGACGGGGCTGAGCTCTCCCAGATATCGGTTCTGACTACGAAGGATGCGAGGACAGGCCTCATCGACCTGGTCGCCTATCCGAGCAAGGTGAACGCATCAGACATGATTGAATACCTGAAGCTTCCCGAGCTGCAGAAGGAGCTGTTCCTTCCCGACGGGTCGGCGGCGCCCTCCGGGGCGATTACTCAGATAGCTGCCAGGATCAGGCCAGCAGGGACTGATGCTGCCGCCTACTACGACGTAAGGTATGGCGTGGCTGTTCAGAGGACAGACTTAAGGCTTCTTCCAGCCTCCGACAGGCTCATGACTAAAAAAGCGGGCGGCACGGACGCCCTTCAGGCGGGAAGGCTCCTTCCGGCCGAACCCGTCATCGTGCTGTATGAGACGATCGACAAGGCGTGGCTGCTCGTCCAGACCGCAAGGCAGAGGGCGTGGGTGCCTGCGCAGAATATTGCCTTCGCATTCACAAAGGAGCACTGGATGAACTTCGCGGGGCCAAAGGATTTCCTCACTGTGCTCGCCCCGAGCCTTTACGTGGAGCAGGACCCGGCGCTGCCGGGGATTTCCGGCATGGAGCTTCCGATGGGGACAAGGCTGCCCCTCGTGCCGGACCTGTCGGTTCCGGCAGAGGTGATGTCCAGGGCCTCAGCCGACAGCTACGTCACGCTTCTTCCTGCCAGAAGGACCGACGGGCGCCTTAATGTCACAACCGTCCTTATACCCAGGACCGCAGACGTGTTCAGGGGCCTTCTGCCGGTAACAGGCGAAAGCGTGCTTAAACAGGCGATGAAGCTAGTGGGAGGCCGCTACGGGCATAAGGGCTACATGGGCAGGGACGCGTTTATCATGGTCTCCGACATATTCCGCTGCATGGGCCTCGAGATGCCACTCACACAGGAGGGCTACGACGCGATGCCTTTCTCCTTCCAGCAGCTTAAGGGGCTCTCCTCTGATGTCGCGATGGTGAACCTCAGGAAGGCCGCCCCAGGGAGCGTAATCATGCTGGAGAACGGACCGGCGATATATCTCGGCCAGTACGGCGAGGATATATTCGCCATAGCGGCCCTTTCGACGGTGAGGGTTGCCCCGAAGTCGTCGAACGAGTTCAGCCTGGTAGAATCGAGCATCAACGGGATTACGCTTATTAACCTGAAGGGCATATTCGCCGCCTCAGGGAACAACTACTTCGTAGAGGCCAGATACTTCGCGGAGCCTTCTCTGGCCAGATAGCTTCATCTGGATGTAAGAAGCCCGGGCCGCCTCAAGAGGGCTACAGCCCGGGCTTCTTCTTTTCTCCCTTCCCTTTTACGGGTTCATGTCCTTATGCTCACCCGTCACGTGGTATATGACCCATTCCCCGATGTTGGTCGCATGGTCGGCCACCTCTCCCGGGTGTCGCTATCTAGTTTGCGTCGAGCAGTCTCCTTAACACCTTACCAGCGGCTGTTACGTCGCATTGTTTACACGTACCTGTCCTCCACTTCAAGCTTCATGGCGTCGGCGACATCATGAGAGGCCTTGAGAATACCAAGGACCACACCTCTTATGGATGATGCGATCAGCCTGTAGGATAGGAAGCCTCCGGCTCCAATGGAAAGGAGGACTAAAAGCCTATAAGGATGAAAGAACGCCTTCTCATGGCTTTTGCCTGTTCAGCGGGTTGAACCTGTAGCCGACTCCCCTCACCGTCTCGATCATAGAGGAGGCCGGTCCCATCTTCCCCCTCAGATGGGTGATGTGGACATCTACTGTCCTCATATCTCCGAAGTAGTCGTACCCCCACACCTCGCCAAGAAGCTTCTCCCTGCTGAAGGCCATCCCGGGATGCTCCGCGAGGTATAAAAGCAGGTCGTATTCCTTGAGAGTAAGGGCCGCCTCGCCCCCGGGCAGGAAGACCCTTCTGCCCGCCTTGTCTATCCTAAGCGGGCCTATTTCCAGCTCCTGGGCCGACTCAGCCGCCTCAGGGGATGCTCTCCTAAGAAGCGCTCTTACCCTCGCCATGAGCTCATTGACGCTGAAAGGCTTGGACATGTAGTCGTCGGCCCCCATGTTAAGCCCATATACCTTGTCCGCGTCTGCGCCTCTTGCCGTGAGCATGATGACCGGCATCCTTGAGGTGTCGTTGGCAGCCCTCAGCCTCATGAGCACCTCATGGCCGTCCATGCCAGGCATCATGACGTCGAGCACTACAAGCTCGGGCTTCCTTTCCCGGATGAGCCCTATGGCATCAGGGCCGTCTTTCGCCTGAAGCACCTCATATCCGGCCTTCTCCAGGCTGTATGCCAGAAGGCTCCTTATATTCTGCTCGTCGTCTACTATGAGGACCCTTTGCCTTGTGGCCATCAGAGCACCTTTTCGCAGGCGGCCTTTCAGTCGCCTATGACATACTTGTCCCTACCGTCAAGCTTCGCGGCGTAAAGCGCCTTGTCTGCCCTGTCGAACAGGCCCTTCATCTCCTCGTCGCCCGTCGGCTGGGACGACGCGAGGCCAATCGAGACCGTAAGCTTCCCGGTCTTATCCCCCATGCCCAGCTCCTTGCTCCTCTCCCTTACCCTGGAGATGATGAGCTCGGCTACTTTCGATGCACCCTGCTTGTCCGTCCCAGGAAGAAGGAGCATGAACTCGTCGCCGCCGTATCTTGACGCAAGGTCGTCCGAGCACCTGGTGATGAAGTCTGAGCCCCTCTTGACCACGCTTTTCATCGCGTTGGCCACCGTTAGTATGCACTCGTCGCCCATCGCATGCCCTAGCCTGTCGTTTATGCCCTTCAGGTCGTCTATGTCGACCATCAGTATGGACATCC
>CAZHKX010000015.1:0-20047 GCA_964532805.1 uncultured Clostridia bacterium | reverse complement strand
GACGAACACGAGCAGAAGGGGGTTACCGTCCCCAGCAGGGCTCCGAATATGTTGCCCCAGATGCCTTTGAAGCCGCCGAGTATTTTCTTTGTCCTCTCAGGAGGGAAGTAACTCTGGATGTATGAGATGAGATATATGAGGACGGACAGGAGGATGAAAATCTTGACGGTATCGTAAAGGAAGAAGCGGATGCTGTCTCCCACCCTTCCCTCCACGTCAAGGCCAAAGCCTCGCTCTACCAGTAGTGCAGCAAGCCTGTCGAGCCACTTCATCTTCAGCAGTTGGTCGTTAAGAACCGAGAAGATATTCATGCCTTTCTCTTGCAGCTGCCTTTATCAGCTTCCGCCGCTGCGTCCTCCTTTACCCTAAGCTCCCCAAAAAACTCCCTTACCGTCTCTATCCTGTCTTCATTCAGGGTGTATTTCGTCCAGGCGCCATCTTTTCGGCTTCTGACCAAGCCCCTTGCCTTAAGTGTCTTCATGTGATGGGAGAGAGTCGGTTGCGTGATCTTGAACTCCTCCAGTATCCTGCAAGCGCATAGCTCCCCCTCGGTGAGCATATGCAGTATCCTCAGCCTGGTCTCGTCTGACAGCGCCTTCATAAGCAGCGCATACTCCGGGAAGTCGTACTTCATTCTTTTACACCTTCTATTTGCGGATATAGACACGCGTCTATGTTATTCCAGATATAGACGCTTGTCAATATTCCTGTGCTAAATATATATTTGATATATCCCCTAGATCAGGTCGAGACAAATCGCCCGATTTGTCGGAGCCCTGCATGCAGACATATAGATACAATTACATTCGTCCAGCATAGCGTGCGTTTATACTTTGGCTCTCATTTACATTTGTGAAATGATGAATTAATATTTATTTGTTGATTTCTACACA
This sequence comes from uncultured Clostridia bacterium, assembly GCA_964532805.1. Classification (GTDB taxonomy): domain Bacteria; phylum Bacillota; class DTU025; order DTU025; family MWDF01; genus MWDF01. The sequence continues at coordinate 19,154 of CAZHKX010000015.1, read as the reverse complement.
AAGAAAGGAGAGGAATCCATGGTTTCCAGGAAGGTGCTAATCGCCGTTTTCGTGCTGGCAGCGGTATTCGCCCTGGGTGTGTTCGCCCTGAATACCGGCGCCGACGAGACGGGAAGCTGCGTCGCCTGCCACACGAGCGAAGAAGTGATGAAGAAGCTCGTCAAGGTGCCAGCTCTCGGCAGCGGCGAAGGCGAGGGCTGAGCAGGCCCCCCTCCCCCTGTCAGGGCGGAAGATTACTACAAGGGCTTCGTCGTAAGCAAGGCCGCTTTAGAGGAAGATGTACACATGATGATGCTCGCCTGCCAGGACTGCCACGGCGGCAATCCAGAGGCGAAGTCCAAGGCCGACGCGCATGCAGGCTTCAACAAGAGGCCTTCTGACTCGATAGAGACCTGCGCCGGCTGCCATCCGGACGAGGCGAGCCACTATGAGACCTCACTTCACTACACAACGGCAGGATTCAGAAACGGCGTCATGGACAGGTTCAGCGAAGAGGACCTGAAGAAATTCGACGAAAAGGTCTTCGAGCAGAGCTGCCGCAGCTGCCACGCAGCGTGCGGAGACTGCCACGTCAAATCGCCCATCGTATCCGGAGTGAACTTAGGCCTTATCAACGGCCATGATTTCGTCAAGAAGGACGAGAGCAAGACATGCGCCCTCTGCCATGGCGGGAGGGTGTTCTCCGAGTTCACCGGGGCATACAGCGGAACGCCGGACGTGCACTATCAGAAAGGCATGCTCTGCGCAGATTGCCACACCGCCGGTGAAATGCATGGAGACGGCACGGAGTATGAAGGCAGGAGGGATGTGGCAACAAAGCCGCAGTGCATCAATTGCCATCCTGCATCTCAAAGCAGCGCCAACTCAGCCGAAGCTCACGAGTATCACCAGTCGAACCTATCCTGCACCGCCTGCCATACTTCTGGCGAGTACAGGAACTGCAAGAGCTGCCACGTGGGCGAGGGAGCCACTTCGTTCCCGGCGCTTGTGCTGGGCAAGAATCCCAGAAACCCCGAACAGGTGACGACCCTAAGGCTAATCCCCACGGTAAGGACCACCTTCGAGAAGGCCGGAATCGAGCAGACCAGCTTCGATACCCTTCCCAACTGGTGGGACACAGTCCCTCACCTGACGAAGAAGCGCACGGACCGCACAAGAGACTGCGCTGTCTGCCACTCCCAGGGGACTTACTACATCACCGAGGACATGTTCCCGGAGGACGGATCCAAGGCAAACGAAGGAGTCCTCCACTAACATCGGCAGAGATACAAATCTGAACAACGGAGGGGTATTCAATGAAAAAGGTCCTTATCATCGCCCTGGCCGCCCTTATGGTGGCAATGTTCGGCGGAATGTCATCCGCCGCGCCATTTAACGCGCTCGTCTCGACATCGTGGCTCTCCGCAAACCTGACCACCCCCGGCGTGGTCATCCTCGACATCCGCGCCGTTGCGGACTACAAGGCTGGGCACATCCCCGGCGCAGTGAACGCCATCTACGCATCCCTGTCTGTTAAGAACGGCGTGCTCGCCAACGAGATCCCCGACCTTCTTGACCTGCAGGATATGCTGCAGGAAGCCGGCATCAACCAGGATTCGACTGTAGTCATCTACAGCGGCAAGTACTCGAAGGCCGACGGTTTCGCAGGCATCTATGACTCTCTTCGCATCTACTTCACCCTGAAGTACGCAGGAGTCGCAAACGTCGGAGTTCTCGACGGCGGCCTGGACAAGTGGGTCCTCGAGAAGAAGGCAACGACCACTGACGTAACGACCGTAAAGGCCGGCAACTTCCAGGTCAAGACCAATGAAGCGATCATGGCCACCAGGGAAGAGGTCCTTGCTGCCGCAATGACCGGCAAGACTCTCATCGTCGACGTAAGGGATACCGCAACTTACGACACTAAGCACATAAAAGGCGCCGTAAGCGTGCCCTCCGCGTTCGTCTTCAACGATGACGGCACCATAAAGCCGGCTCAGGAGCTGGCCCTCTACTCAGTGCCCAAGATCGGCACCGATCTTGCAAAGCCCATAATCACCCACTGCGTTAGCGGCCGCACCTGCAACGCATGGACATTCGTTCTTATCGAGATGCTCGGTTACAAGAACGTGGCGACCTATGACGGATCGTCGCAGGACTTCGTGAACCTCCCAACGCTTCCGATGGTTCCGTAACCAACATCATATGCATAAGAAAAGGAGGCCTCCTTCGCGGGATGGCCTCCTTTTTCGACTTCAGCCACGTTATCTTCCCAGGTAGGCCTTCTTCACCATCGGGTCCTTCGCAAGGACGCAGCACTTGGCCTCCATGACTATCCTTCCGGTCTCAAGGACGTAGCCCCTGTGGGCCGTCTTAAGCGCCTGGTAGGCGTTCTGCTCGACCAACAGGATCGTGGCATCCTTTGCTATTTCGGAGATCTCCCTGTAGATTTCCTGAACCAGGACTGGCGCAAGGCCCATAGACGGCTCATCCATAAGAAGCAGCTTCGGCTTCGACATCATGGCCCTTCCTATGCAGAGCATCTGCTGCTCGCCGCCAGACAGCGTCCCGGCCATCTGCTCGCGCCTTTCCAGAAGCCTGGGGAATATGTGGAATACCCTGTCCCTGTCGGCTTCTATCCCCTTGTAGTCTTTCCTGAGGAACGCACCAAGGCGCAGGTTCTGGTCGACTGAAAGTTCGGGGAATATCTTCCTGCCCTCCGGCGCATGGCCAATTCCCTCGGCCACGATGCTGTGAGGGGGCATCTTCAGCAGGTTCTTGCCCTTGAACTCGATCTTCCCCGACTGGGCCTTGACTATGCCAGAAATTGTCCTCAACAGGGTCGACTTGCCCGCACCGTTGGCACCGATTATCGTCACTATCTCGCCTTCCTGGACGTCCAGAGAGACCGCGTCAAGGGCGTGGATGCCTCCGTAATAGACGTGGAGGTTCTCAATCTTCAGCATCTTTCTGCTCCTCTCCGAGGTAGGCCTCTATGACTTTGGGATCGTTCTGGATTTCGGACGGCGTGCCCTCGGTGAGCAGCTTGCCGAAATTCAGAACGTACATCCTCTCGCAGATGTTCATGATGACGTCCATGTGGTGCTCGATGATAAGCACGGTGGTCGAGAACTCCTTCTTGACCTTCCTTATGAACTCTATGAGCTCCGCGCATTCCTGTGGGTTCATGCCCGCGGCGGGTTCGTCCAAGAGCAGGAGAGACGGTCTTAAGGCAAGGGCCCTGGCTATCTCGAGTCGCCTCTGCATGCCATAAGGAAGGCTTGCGGATATCTCATCCTTCCTGTCGAGAAGGCCTACCATCTCTAAAAGCTTCAGGGACATCTCGCTGCATTCCTTCTCCCTTCTTTCATAAAGCCCTGTATGAAGGAGGGAGTCTACGATGCTGTAAGGTATCATCAGGTGTCCTGCCGTCCTGATGTTGTCATATACGCTCAGCCCTTTGAACAGCCTTATGTTCTGGAAGGTCCTCACTATGCCAAGTTGTGCGATCTGGTTGGGGCGCATCTTGACTATGCTCTTCCCCTTGAACTCGATCGTCCCGGTGTCGGGCATGTACACGCCGGTTATGAGGTTGAAGACCGTGGTCTTGCCCGCACCGTTGGGCCCGATGAGGCCCACTATCTCGCCTTCGTCGACATGGAGGTTGACGCTGTCGACCGCCGTCAGACCGCCGAATTTTATCGTCAGGTTCTCAACATTGAAAAACGACATTGTCATACCTCCTTCTTGGTGAATCTCTTGATGATCGGAAGGTTCGCGATGCTCTGCCATGTGAGCTCCTTGCGGCCGATGAGCCCTTGAGGCCTTGTCAGCATGATTATCAGGAACATCGCGGCATAGAACACGGTCCAGCCCCTCTTAATGAAGGCTCCGGCGGCATTGAGGCCCCATTTGGCCAGAAGAGTCGCTAGGTTCCTGAATATCTCGGGCAGGAGGGTGATTCCGACTGCGCCTGCCAGCGAACCCGTCAGGCTGCCGATGCCGCCGAGGATAACCATGGATATGATTTCTGTGGTCTTGGCGTAATTGAAGATGTCAGGATGCAGGTACATCATGTAGTGCCCGATAAGGGCGCCTCCGATGCCCGCGAAGAACGAGGAGATGACGAACGCCATGACCTTGAATGTAGTGGTGTCTATGCCCACAGAGCGCGCGGCGATCTCGTCCTCCTTGACGGAGATGAACGACCTTCCGTGCTTGGAGTGGACGAGGTTGGTGATCACCCAGATCGTTATCACGAGCGTTATCATGACCACCGGAAGAGTGGAACGGAACGGCACACCGGCCAGCCCTAGGCCTCCGCCGGTCAGCTTCGTCGTATTGTTGAGTATCGCGGTGATGATGTACTGGAAGCCCAGCGTCACGACCGACAGGTAGTCGCCGACGAGCCTAAGCGACGGGAAGCCGATCAGGAAGCCCGCGACTCCCGACAGTGTTCCGGCCGCCAGTATCGACGGAAGGAAAGGCCATCCGGCCTTCATCATAAGAAGCGCCGATGTGTAAGCGCCCACGGCCATGAACCCTGCATGTCCCATGCTGAACTGGCCCGTGAAGCCCGCCACCAGGTTCCAGCTGATGGCAAGAAGCGCGTTTATGCAGAAGATCGTTATTATGCCTATCGGATATGCCTGCAGCCTGTCCTTCATAAGCAGCGCAAGCCCCCAGGCGACGAGCACCTGGATTATCAATGACAGGAACCTCTTCAGAAAACCTGTGCTCATGCCGTCACACCTTCTCTTTCGTGCCCTTGCCGAACAGCCCTGAGGGCTTCACCAGCAAGACCAGCACCAGAAGTATGAATGCGATGGCATCCTTGAAGTTCGAGGAAATGTACCCGGCGCCGAAGGTCTCCAGAAGGCCGATCAGGTACCCTCCCACATAGGCCCCCTGGATGCTGCCTATGCCTCCCAGGACTGCGGCTGAGAAGGATTTCAGGCCGAACAGGCCTCCGAGCGACGGGTTCACGCTGAACTTAAGCCCGATAAGAAGGCCGGCAGTACTTGCCATCACCCCGGCGAGGAAGAAGGTCATTGATATCGCCCCGTTGATGTTTATGCCCATCAGCGAAGCGGCTTCCCTGTCCATGGACACCGCCTTGATCGACAGCCCGGTGATGGTCCTGTTGACGAAGAACCAGAGGGCAAGCATCAATATGACGGCTCCTACAACAAGAAGGATGTCAACGGGCGGGATGAGGACCTCTCCCAGCTGTATCGGTATTCCTGACATTATCCTCGGAAATATGTGATAGTCTGCGGAGAAGTACACCACTATGGAGTTCTCCACCAACAGCGCTATACCAATCGAAGTAATAAGCATGTTCAGGCGCGGGGCGTTCTTAAGCCTTAGCTTCCTGTAAATCTGCCTTTCCGTAAGCATCGAGAACAAGCCGGAAAGCACCATGCTCAGGCCCATCGCCACAGGGAATGGAACGATCTTCTGAAGTGCGATCAGAAGCGCTATGTATGCACCTAGCGTAAGTATAGACCCGTGGGCGAAGTTGATGAATTTGAGAACTCCGAACACGAGAGTGTATCCTACTGCCACTAGTGCGTACACGCTGCCGATCGACAGCCCGTTCCACAGCTGCTGCAGAAACTCTCCCATACAAACTCTCCTTCCAATGCGGGCAGTAACCAGGCATGACTCAGCTGAAATACTCCTGACTGCGCCCGATTCTGCTTCATCCCGCGACTTGGCGGCCTCAAATCAGAAGATTTGCCGGGTGTACCGATATACGGACTACCCGGAAATGATGTGCCCTGCGGCTCGGTTGGCCGGCCGCAGGGCACGGCTGTTCCGCTATCGGCGCCAGAGTATTACGGCTTTACCTTCTCTACGTAGGTGAAGCCCTTCTCGTTGATCTTTACGACCAGCACCATCTTGTCGAGGGGGTTGTGGGTCTTCGGATCCATCGTGAAGGTTCCTGAAGGAACGGAGATGTTCGAGATGTTCTCAAGAGCGGCCCTGATTGCGGTCGGATCGGTCGAGCCGGCCTTCTTGATTGCCTCTGCGAGCACTACCATCGCCTCGTAGGAGAAGCATGCGTTGGAGTTGGGTTCAGAGTTGAAAGCATCCCTGTACTTCTTCGCAAACGCCATCGCCTTCGGATCCGGGTCGTCGTCGACGTACAGAGTGGTCAGATAAGTGTTCCTGAGCGCGTCTATGCCGGCGATCTCGATGATCTTGGGGGCATGGGTGGAGTCGGTTCCCATGAACGGGATGTTCGACATGCCCAGCTCCATCATCTGGCGGAGGATAAGGCCGTTGGCGTCATAGTTGTTGGGCCCGATTATTACTTCGGGCTTGAGGCCCTTTATCTTGGTGAGCTGAGGCTTGAAGTCCTGGGTGAGATCCGGGAAGGTCTCTTCGCCGACTATCGTGCCGCCGAGCTTCTTGAACTGCTCGCTGAAGTACTGGGCCAGGCCCTTGCTGTAATCCTGGGCGATGTTGTAGAGGAGGGCGGCCTTCGTCTTCTTCAGGGTGTTATATACGAAGTTCGCCGCGACCCTGCCCTGCACGGAGTCGATGAAGCAGGCGCGGAAATACCAGGGGTTAAGCTTGGTGGTGTCGTTGGGGTCCATGACGACGTTGGGGTTGGTGCTCGTAGGGGCGATTGCGGGCCTCTTGAGCTCCATGAGGACGGGGCCTGCAGCTATTGAGTTGGAGCTTGCTATCTCTCCTAGGAGAGCTACGACCTTGTCCTGCTCGATAAGCTTGCGGACCACGTTGGGGACGTTGACCTTGTTGGACTGGGTGTCTTCGTAGACTAGCTCAATCATCATGCCGAGCACGCCGCCTGCCGCGTTGATGTCCTTAACGGCAAGGTCCGTGCCGTTCTTGTTGAGCTGTCCCTTGGCTGCATTGGAACCTGTGAGAGGATAGAAGCAGCCGATCTTAATCGTCTTGTCTGCCGCTGCTCCTACGATGACCGTCGCCATTAGGGCTGCCACAACGAGGACCGCTACTAGGAAATACCTGGCCTTGAATGTTCTCTTCAAGATCACACCTCCTGGCAATATTGATTTCCATAGACGATTCGCTCTCCCGGACGGGAACTGATGACAACCTTGCTGGACTCGGCGGGTAGATGGCGGATACGCCAAATCCCGGCCCATAACACCCCTTTCCGCCATGATTGCATATCATGTAAAGTGCGCAGGTTCGTTATGCCCAGAGATCAGCCTTGTGAAATATTTACCGATATCATTATACTTAAAACCACCCGATTAATAGCAGTTGTGCAATGCACCAATAATTATACCGCCGACCAACTTCCGACGGGCTTATTTAACGCTTACACATTGAATTTAATGAGGACGACATCACCGTCCCTGATTACGTAGTCCTTGCCCTCGGATCGGACCCTTCCCTGCTCCTTGGCATCATGGTAGGAGCCGATCTTCTCAAGCTCGGAGAAGCCTATGACATCCGCCTTAATAAAGCCCCTCTCCATGTCAGTGTGTATCTTGCCTGCCGCTTTCACGGCATGAGTCCCCTTTGCGACGGACCATGCCCTTGTCTCTGTTCCCTTCATCGTGAAAAAGGAGATCAGGTTCAGGGATTCATAGCATTTCTCCACCATATGGGCGGAAAGAGGCCTATCCAAGCCATATTGTGACAGATACTCGCGAGAGTCGTCCTCTCCCAGCTCGGAAAGCTGGTTGTCCAGCTCAGCGCAGATGGCGGTAACGGGACTGCTCCCGTCTATTTTCCTTATATTGGAAACAGCTCCTGCAATAATCCCCTCCGCCGGCGGCATCTGCTCGCCAAACAGCTCTGGCATCACGGCGGGCAGCTCGACTATCTGGGGTTCTCCGATGTTCAGCACTATCACTGCAGGCTTATCGGTCAGAAGAAACAGCCTGTCCACGATAATTCTCTCATCCTCGGGAAGCTCAACATTCCTAAGGAGCCGCCCCCTCGATAGGTGGTCCTTAATTCGCTTAAGTGCCTCTATCTCGTCTTTGTATTTCTTCTCGCCGGTCTTCAGCATCGGTTCGGCCTTCTGAATGGCCTTATCCACAGTCTGCATATCCGCCAGCAGCAGCTCCGTATTGACGATATCAAGGTCGCGGGCAGGGTCTATATCCCCTTCCACATGAACAACGTCCTTGTTGTCGAAGCAGCGCACTACGTGAGCGATCGCATCGCACTCCCTTATATGGCCAAGGAACTTGTTGCCGAGGCCCTCGCCCTTCCAGGCGCCCTTAACAAGCCCTGCGATGTCGAAGTACTCCACGGTCGCATAGGTTACTTTGTCGGCCTTGGCCAGCTCGGCCACTATAGGGAGCCTCCTGTCAGGAATCTCCACAATCCCGACATTTGGTTCGACAGTCGTGAATGGATAGCTGCCCACCAGGGCGCCCGCTTTCGTAAGCGCGTTGAAAAGGGTGCTCTTCCCGGCGTTGGGAAGGCCTACGATGCCAACTCGCAGCATGTCCGCCCCTCCTTACTCCGCCTTTGCTACTACTGATCTGACCTGCTTTTCGAAATCCCCCCTGGCCATCACTATCTGGCGGCCGCAGCCTGCGCACTTGATCCTGTAGTCAGAGCCCGTCCTCAGGACTGTCCAGTCGAAGCTTCCGCAGGGATGCTTCTTCTTCATCCTGACAGTATCCCCGGGATTGTATGGGAAGTAGGACTTATCCTCGCTGTTCATCTGCCACCTCTTTGCCCGGGTTAAGGGCTCCCGTCTCCACAGAGATGGTCCTGTGCGGGCTGGCCAGCCTGATGGAATTATCGTCGCACGCCTTCTTCAGTATCCTGTTTAGGTCCCTGGCGATTGCCCAGTGCTTAAGGGGGACTCCCCTGGCCCATATCCTAATTCTGGCCCCCAGCTCGTTTATCTCCTCCACGCCCAGCACCTTGGGGCCGTCGATGATGCCGTCAAGCTCCGGTATCGCCTCTGACATGGCCCCCTGGAAGATGCCTATCGCCCTGTCGATGTCCTCCCTTATGTCTATCGTCACGGCAATCCATATCCTTAAGCCGTCGCTTCTGTAGTTCGTGACTTTGCTTATGTTGCCGTTAGGGATGATGTGGAGCTCTCCGCCGAAGTCTCTGATCTTGGTAACCCTCATCTGGATCTCCTCGACTATCCCCTCGCAGCCCTCGATTTTGACGAAGTCGCCCACTGCATACTGGTCTTCGAAAAGCAGGAAGAAGCCCGATATTATGTCCTTTATAAGGGCTTGGGCGCCAAAGCCCAGCGCAAGGCCTGCGAACCCGGCTCCGGCCAGTATGCTGGTGGTGTTTATCCCCAGCAGGTCAAGGGCCATGAGCGCTGCGACGAAGTAGACAAGGTACTTGCTTATGCTGATGATTATGGTGGAGGTTGTCTGTATCCTTCTCGGATCTCCCATCCTCTGCCCCTCGAAACGAAGCCTCTTACGGGTGAACCACTTGATGCCCATCGTGACCAGCTTGCTTACGATGGAAGCCGCCACGAATAGCAGGATCACGGAGACGACCTTCGCTCCTCCGGCAACGACAGGAGATATGTTCTCAGTCGACATGTTTAGGGCGCCGGAGATCCACTCGGCGATCCTGTCCCTTATGCTCATCCTGACCACCCCCGGAAGTATTGTTTCACGTGAAACATCATAATCCTGCAATCGCCCCGATAATTCCTGTCACCAGCAGTACTGTGATGGGATCTGCCTTCTTTATCAGCATCACTGCCGCGAAGGCCGCTGCGAAAATGCCGATGCTTACCGCGCTACCGAGCGCCGCGGATCCCATAGAGACCGCTGCAGAGGCAATAAGCCCCATCACCGCGGCCTTCAATATGGTCTTAACTGCCTTCATCTTCTTATTGTCCTTGAGCTTGTTCACGAAGTAGGTAAGGATGAGGACAATGATGACAGGGAAGAATATGACTCCGGCCGTGCCTGCTAAAGATCCCGGTATCCCAGCAAGCTTGTAACCGATGAAGGTGGCGGCGTTTAGTGCGATGGGACCGGGAGTGACCTCGGCCACGGCCACCACGTCAAGGAACTGCTCCATCGTGAGCCACGCCTTGTTCAGGATTATCTCGGTCTGTATGAGCCTAAGCGCTGCGTACCCTCCGCCGAATGTGAACAGGCCCACCCTGGCGAAGCTCGTGAAGATATCCCAAAGGATCTGCATGCTAGAGCACCTCCTCCGGTAGGACGAGCGCAAGGGCTGCACATCCCATGATTATCGGAAACGGGCTGAGTCTGAGGAAATAGTTGAGCGCAAACGCCAAAGCCGCGACCAACAGGTGGAAAGGCTTCTTTATGCAGGATTTGGACAGGTTGATCACCGCTGCAGCGATTAGCGCGACAACTGCAGGGCGAACAGCACGGAAGGCGCTCTGCACACCCTCGTATCTCATGAAGGCGGGGAATGCCGCCGCTATTATCGTGATTATCAGAAGGGATGGCAGAGTGCATCCCAACACAGCTGCAGCAGCCCCGCTCTTCCTTCTTATCGTGTAACCCACATAAGTGGCAGTGTTTATGGCAATGGGCCCCGGAGCAGCCTGGGTGATACCAAGCATGTCGGAGAACTCCTCCCTGCTCATCCAACCCTTTTTCTCTGTTATCTCCTTCTGCATCACAGGCACCATGACGTATCCTCCGCCGATGGTGAACATCCCTATCCGGAAGAAGAGGGAGAATATCTCGATAAGCGAGGGGGCCGGGCTCTTCGCCTTCTCCTCTGTTGACAATTTAGCACCTCTTGCTGTGATTATTGCCCCGCCGTTGTGGCGGGGCTCATTACATACCCTCTGACTTTACTTCCTACTTGCTTAATACCGGCGTGCACCAGTGCAGATACTTGTCGGACTTGCCCCTGACTGCTTCGTAATACAGGTTCTGCAGGGCGCTTGCGATGGGTCCGACCTTGCCTGTGCCTACGGGGACCTTGTCTACTGTCACTATCGGGGCAAGCTCCGCCCCTGTGCCGCAAATGAACGCCTCATCGCAGATATACAGCTCCGACCTGTCGATCGTCCTTTCGACACACTCGATGCCAAGCTCCCTGGATGCCAGCTCGATGATGGTCGCGCGAGTGATTCCTTCGAGAATATGGGAGCTTACGCTGGGAGTTACAAGTTTGCCGTCCCTCACTATGAAGAGGTTCTCCGCGCTTCCCTCGGACACATGCCCGTCCCTGTTCATGAATATGGCCTCATCATATCCGTCGTCCTGAGCCTCGCTCTTGGCAAGCGACGCATTGATGTAGGCGCCGTTTATCTTAGCCCTCATGGGAATGCAGTTATCCTCCACATGGGCCCATGAGCTCACCCTTACGTTGAGCCCCTTGGACGTATCTATATATTTGCCGTATGCGGTGGCAAAGCAGCAAAAGTCGTTTGCTACGCCTGTAAGCTTGACGCCGATTCCAAGGCCGCTTTTATAGGCTACCGGCCTGATATAGACGTCATTGCCCCAGAAGCCGCTCTTTCTTAGAAGCTCGAGAGTTATCTCAGATAGCTCCTCTGCGGTCTGGTCGAGGAATATTCTTGTTATCTTGGTGGAGTTCTTTAAGCGCTTGTAATGCTCAAGAAGCCTGAAGACGTAAAGTTGTTCCTTGTCTGAGTTCCAATAGGCTCTGATCCCTTCGAAGCATGCCGTTCCGTAAAGGAAGGCATGCGTCATAATGCTGATTTTCGCATCCTCCAAGGGGACGAACTCGCCCCTGACATAGGCCACGGGACTTGACATTGAAAAGACCTCCTTAAGTTTACTTCGCCCTAGTTAACAATATGATTGCCGCTCCGAGCACGAATGCTATAGCCACCCAGGAGTACCTCCAGAGAAGCTGCTTCCGTTTGCCCCTTCTCACATCACCCTTTCCCAGCTCAAGCTGCTTTGCCGTCTTAATTAAGGGTATCCCCTTGTCGTACCTTCCCTCGCCGTTGTACAGCACGCCCAGGTTATGATACGCATTCGAATAGGTGGGATCCGCCTGTATCGCTCTTTCATAGAGCTCGATCGCCCTTAAGACATCGCCCTTCTCCTTGTTGATGCTCCCGAGGTTCGTGTACGCTGGGGCATACTCATTGTCGATCGCCAGTGCGGCCTTGAACTCAGCCTCCGCCTCTAACGCCCTTCCAAGGGAAACGTAGCAGACGCCCAGCTTGTTCCTTACAGCTGCGTCTTTCATGCCATCTTCGCCAGTCTCCTTCAGGTGTATGAGCGCCTCTTCGGGCTTTCCGGACAGGAGCAGCACTTCAGACTCATAGATTACATCTTCTATCGACAACGGAGTATATCCTCCAATCCTGCTTGCATTACTTTCCGTTCTTCTTCCTTGCGGCATCTATCGCCTTTGTTTCCTCAGGGCTTATCAGGTACCTAGAGGTACCGGATTCTATGGGCTTGGCATAAACCCGCGTCTCCGCGTGCCCGAATATGCCGGTCAGGACCAGGCCGTTCGCCGAATCGTCAAGCAGCGCCAGGGAGAAGCTCTGTTCCCCTCCTACTCCCTCGAATGCGTTGTACCTTACCATTCCGAAGTTCTGAAAATGGGTGGAGACCTCGCTTTCAAGTCCTCTTAAACCCTTCTCGAGCGCTTCAGTCCTCTTCTCCAGCCTGCCGGACGCCTCAAGGTATGAAAGCAGGGCGTCCTCCACGTTCTTTACGCCTACGCCGTCGATGAGCGAGGCATATCTCTCCTTCAGCTTCCTGACGCTAAGCAGCAGGCTTACAAGAAGCCCGGCAAGAACGACGAAAGCGATACCAAGTGCTGCTGCGATTATTGTGTTGGAACCTGTTAACATGCCGATGATTACCGCCTTTCGATCACTGCTCTGATCCTGCCGCCTTCTCGATTATCCTATCCAGGTCGTCCTGGCTGTAGTAATAAATCTCTATCCTTCCCGAGGACACGCTTCCCGATATCTTCACTTTTGTCCCGAGGCCCTGCCTGAGCATGTCCTCAGCAGCTACTATGTCGGGATCTTTAAGTGTATTCTTCCTGGACTTCTTCCTTACATTGCTCAGCCTGCTTATGGCCTCCTCAAGCTGCCTTACCGACAGCTTGCGCCTTACCGCCTCCTTGGCGAGCCTGGATTGGGCTTCGGGTGATTTCAGTCCCAGAAGCGCCCTGGCGTGCCCCTCGCTGATTGTTTCACGTGAAACAAGGGCGAGGACGTCGGCAGGCAACTTGTTAAGCCTTAGAGTGTTGGCGACCGCGGACCTGCTCTTGCCGACCAGTTCGGAGACATCCTCCTGGGTCAGGGCGAACTCGTCTATCAGCCTTCTGTATGCTGAGGCCTCCTCGACCGGGTTCAGGTCCTGCCTCTGGACGTTCTCGATGACTGCCAGCTGCATCATCTGTGAATCGTTCGCTTCCTTAACGATGGCGGGTATTTCCTGAAGCCCGATGCTCCTTGACGCCCTTACGCGCCTCTCGCCGGCGATGATGTGATATCTCGCCCCGTTGCGCCTGACTATTATCGGCTGGATCACCCCATGCTCCTTGATGGAGGCAGCAAGCTCCGCCATGCTCTCCTCGTTGAAGTCGACCCTTGGCTGATACGGGTTCGAGTCGATGAGGGAGAGGTCTATTCTGTCGACTCCGCCTCCGTCGACCTGGTTGTCGCTTAACAGAGCCTCCAGCCCCTTGCCCAGACCGCGCTTAAGTGCCGCGGCGGTCATCTTACATCACCTCTCTTGATTATCTCCCTAGTCAGTGCCATGTAGGCTTCAGCTCCCTTGGAGCGCCCGTCGTACAGGCAGACCGGCACGCCGTAGCTGGGTGCCTCGCTAAGCCTTACGTTTCTGGGTATCACCGTCTCGAAAACCTTGTCCCCGAAGTAGGTCCTTACCTCGGTCTCTACCTGCTGAGTCAAGTTAAGCCTCGGATCGTACATCGTGAGTATGACTCCGAACACGGAAAGAGAGGGGTTGATGTGCTTCTTGACCAGATTAATGGAGTTTATCAGCTGGCTCAGACCCTCCAGGGCGTAGTACTCGCACTGCATGGGTACGATTATCCCGTCCGATGCGGCGAACGAGTTGACTGTCAGAAGCCCGAGTGACGGGGGGCAGTCTATGAAAATGTAATCATAGATCTCCCTTGCCTTCATAAGCCCGTCTTTGAGCCTCTGCTCCCTTGCCATCTCGTTTACCAGCTCGAGTTCCGCTCCTACCAGCGACATGTTGGAGGGGAGGATGTCCAGGCCCGCCACCTTGGTCCTCGAGGATGCCTCCATCAGGCCCTTTGAGCCCATCAGGACGTCATACACGCTGCCTTTGAGCCCCTGCTTGGCTACACCCAGGCCGCTTGTGGCGTTCCCCTGGGGGTCCATGTCCACAAGCAGAACCGATTTATTGTAGTTGGCCGCGTAAGCCGCGACGTTCACCGCGGTGGTAGTCTTCCCGGTGCCGCCCTTCTGGTTGGCAAAAGCCAGTACGGTCGCCAATGAGCCACTCTCCCATCAATAAGAGCAATCGTTTCCGACAGATAATATTCTACCCCATATCCTGCTTCCTTGTAATCGGACGCCTCTGAGGTTCACCCGTCTTCCTGGGAAACCGGTTGGGAGTGGGCGAGAGCTTATCGGCCACCACTAGAACCCTTTCGCCTTGCTCGAAGGGAAGCGCTATCCTGCGCATCTCCCTGAGCTTTGCGCCCAAGGCGAAGAAGGCGGCCTTCCCGTCATCCATCTCGTCTTCCACCCCGGGCCCCTTCATAGCCACGAAGATGCCGCCCTTCCTGAGGAATGGTATACAGTATTCTGCCGAAGTGGACACCGAGGACACTCCCCTTGAGACGGCAAACCCATACTTCTCCCTGTGCTCCGGGTCCTTTGCCAGGTCCTCAGCCCTTCCTGTCAGGGCAGTCACGCTTTTAAGCCCAAGCCTCTCAGCCGCAGCCCTTACGAAGGCGACCTTCTTGCCCACTGAGTCCACCAGCATCGCCTTAACATCGGGAAGCATGATGGCCAGCACAAGCCCAGGAAAGCCCGCGCCTGTGCCGATGTCGATGAAGCTGTCGCAGCCTAAGATGCCGTCTATCTTAAGCAGGGTGAGGGAGTCCACCATGTGCTTGACGGCTATGCCCATGTCGTCTTTTATCCCTGTCAGGTTGAACTTCTCGTTCTCCTCAGCCAGATACGCCTTGAGGGCATCCATCATCCCGGCCTGCTCCCCTGTCATTCCGATTCCGGCAAGGGTTGCACCCTCCTCTAGTATGGCTCTAAACGTCCTATCCAACGAACCCGCCCTCCCTTAGGTGGATAATCATGGCGGCGATGTCGGCGGGGGAGATGCCCGGTATGCGCGAAGCCTCGCCCACGCTTTCAGGCCTCCTTCCGGAGAGCTTCTCCCTGGCCTCTATCGAAAGCCTGTGCATCCGGGAGAAGTCAGTGCCTTCCGGTATGGGCTTATCCTCCATCCGCCTGAATGCTGCCTCCATCCGCCTCTCCTTCTCGATATATCCTGCATATGCTGCATCAAGTGCAATGTTCTCCTCGACGCACGCGAATAGCCATTCCTTTTCCTCTGATCTGCCCTGAGATGCCTTGGCCCCGGAATCTCCCCTCAGGCTATCCTTCATGCCCAGCTTAAGCTCGAATATCCTTCTTCTCTCGCCGCTTGCGAGGCCCGCTTCCATCGCCTTCGGTGTCAGCCTGAAGTCTGCGTTGTCCTGCCTCAGCGACAGCCTGTACTCTGCCCTTGCTGTCATCATCCTGTATGGCTCGTCCGTCCCCTTCATGACAAGGTCGTCGATGAGCACCCCGATATAGGCTTCATCCCTTCCGAGCTTCAAAGGCGGCTCCCCTTTTACAGACAGCGCGGCGTTCGCCCCTGCTATAAGGCCCTGGGCTGCCGCCTCCTCATATCCTGACGACCCGTTGGACTGCCCTGCAGAGTAAAGTCCCTTGATATGTCGGAACTCGAGGCGGTGATCCAGTTGCGAAGGGTCCACGCAGTCATACTCTATGGCATAACCGTACTTGCTTATCCTTGCCCCTTCAAGGCCGGGTATCGTCCTCAGCATAGCCTCTTGTACGTCACTTGGCAGGCTTGTGGCAAGTCCGGCGATGTACATCTCGCTGCCGCCCCTTACTATAGGCTCGATGAAGAGCTGATGCCTGGGCTTGCCGGCGAATCTTACGACCTTGGCCTCTATGGAAGGGCAGTACCTGGGCCCAACGCCCTTGATGAGCCCGGAGAATATGGGGGCTCTGTCTATGCTTGAGCCTATGATGCTGTGCGTTGCCGCATTGGTATAGGTGATCCAGCAGTCCTCCTGCGCCCGGGGAGATGGCCTTCTAATGCTTGAGAAGCCGTACAGAAGGTCCTCGCCCTTCTGGACTTCCATCCTGCCGTAGTCGATGCTAGATGCCTGAACCCTGGGAGAAGTGCCCGTCTTGAACCTCATGGTCCTGATGCCCATCTCAGAGAGGGTGGGGGACAGGGAAGTGGCGGGGGCGCCTTCCGGTCCTCCTTTTTGGGCATCTTCCCCAATGAAGGTCCTCCCCTCAAGGTATGTGCCGGTGGCTATGATGCAGGCAGAGCAGCCAATTCTTGTGCCGCCCACCATTACGCCGACGACCTTCCCACGCTCGATGAATATTGACCCTACCGAGCCTTCGGCTATGTCCAGCCCTCTTTGGCCGGCCAGTGCGGATCTCATCCTGCCGGAATAGCCGATCCTGTCGATCTGGGCCCTTATCGCCCTTACAGCGGGGCCTTTTGCCGAGTTGAGCATCCTGATGTGTATGAATGTGTCATCCGCGGCGGAGCCCATCTCACCGCCCAGGGCGTCGATTTCCCTTACTAGCTGAGACTTGCCGGGGCCGCCGATGGACGGGTTGCATGACATCCTCGCGACGGAGTCCATGCACAAGGTTGTCGCAAGCACCCTTACACCCAGCCTGGAGGCTGCAAGCGCCGCCTCGCAGCCCGCATGCCCCAATCCTATTACCACTACGTCATACTCAGGAAGCAATATGCCTACCTCACTTGCCGATGCAGAACTTGTCGAAGACCATGTCTATGATGTCGTCGGACGCCGTATCGCCGGACAGCTCACCGAGCGCGAACAGGGCGTCTCTGATGTCCAAGCAGACTGCCTCAAGGTGGGCGCCGGCCTCCAGCGCCTCCTTTGCAGCAAGAAGGCTTGCCTGACAGCCCTCTAGGCAACGAAGCCATCTTGATAAGGCGCTTCCGCCCGTCTCGCATTCGCCGAGCTCTCCCGCCTTCGCCGCGATGGATGATTTAAGCCCTTCAATTCCGTACCCGGTCTTCGCCGACACGTATATGCAGGGGGCGTCGGTGCATTGAGATGTTCCAGGAAGCTCAGTGCCTTCTGCCAAATCGGCCTTGTTCAGGGCCACGATAACCGGCTTGTCGCCAAGCTTCGATATCTCCTTGGCATCCTGGAAGTTCAGGCCCTCCGGAAGGGCCGCCACATAGACTACCACAGAGGATGACCCCGCCGCCCTCCTTGCCCTTCTTACGCCTTCTTCGACCAGCGCATCGCCGGATGGCCCGATTCCCGCCGTGTCGGCAAAGCTAATCGGTATGCCCTCCACATTCGCTGTCTCCTCGACAGTGTCCCTGGTGGTGCCCGGGATGTCCGATACCATCGCCCTGTCGTGCCCTAGGAGCCTGTTTAGTATGCTGGACTTGCCCATGTTCGGCCTTCCGATTATCGCAACCTTGGTCCCCTCTATAAGAAGCCTTCCTTTACCGGCCTCCTCGATGAGCTTCCTGATGATGCCCATCACATTGTCGATGTCGGCTGCCCCTGCGGCCGCGCCCTCATCAGCCATTTCATCAGGCCAGTCCAGCGCTGCCTCTATCCTGGTCAGAAGCTCCCTTACGGCCGACATGGCCTCGCTGGCACCGGAGGATATGCTTCCCTCCATAAGGCCCGAAGCCATTGCCCGGCCCTTCTCTGTAGATGCTTCGATAAGAGACAGGATAGATTCCGCCTTCATAAGAGACAGCTTTCCGTTCATGAACGCGCGCTTTGTGAACTCCCCGGGCCTTGCACTTCGGGCGCCCGCGCTGATGGTAGCCGAAAGGATGGCCCTTGATACCGCCGCGCCTGCGTGGCACTGTATCTCAGCGACATCCTCCCCGGTGAAGCTACCGGGCCCTGCCATGAAAAGGGCGATCGCCTCGTCTATGAAGCCTCCGTCTCCGCCATAAACCCTGCCATAGGACATATCCTTTGCCGAAGCGGGGAAGCCCCTGCGCGCAGGAACGAAGAGCTCTTTTAGGATGCGCCCTGCGTCCGGCCCCGATATCCTGATGACCGCGACCGCACCAGCTCCGGACGGCGTGGATATCGCGGCAATCGTATCAGCCCTCTCCATTTCAGGCCTCCTGCGGTCTAAAAAGGCGTGCCGTCCGGCACGCCATGCTTGCCATATTGGATTCTACATTATCCCCTTGCCTTCGTCATTCGGGGGAGACCACTACTTTCCTGTTGGGCTCGGCGCCCTCGCTGTAGCTGGTCACACCCTCGAGGCCCAGTATCACCATGTGGATTATCCTGCGCTCGGACGCCGGCATGGGTTGAAGGACCATCTCCTTCTGTTCGCGCAGCGCCTTGTCCGCCACTTTGATCGCAAGGGCCTTCAGCTGGTCTTCGCGCCTCTTGCGATAGCTTTCTATGTCGACTATGTAGCGGTTCCTCTTGAGCCCGTTCTGCCTTTCGTATCTCATGGCGATTATGTTGACGAGGTACTGCAATGCCTCCAGTGTCTCGCCGTGCCTACCGATAAGGGCCGCAAGCTCGGGTCCCTTGACATCAAGCTTGATTCCGTCCTCAGAGGGGACCTCGCTTACCTGTGCTTCAAGGCCCATCTTCGAAAGCAGGGTCTCTACGAAGTCCTTAGGGTTGACTGCCTCGGCTCCGCCCTCGGCCTCCGAGGGATCCTGCTCGGCCGATGCGTCGAACTCCTCCTCGGGCCTTGCCTTTGGGGTTACGCTTACTACCACCTTGTTCTCGCCGAGGAGCTTTATCGTGCGGTGGGGGGTGTCCTGGACGATCTCCACATCCACCTCGTCTCTCGTGCAGTTAAGCTGTTTAAGCGCTCTTTCGACTGCCTCTTCGACAGTTTTGCCGGAATATTTCATGGCATCCTCCCTTAAGACACGAAGGAAGTGCTATCTGGGCTTCACCATGAACCTCATGATGAACCACTGCACTATCAT
>CAZHKX010000014.1:0-20778 GCA_964532805.1 uncultured Clostridia bacterium | reverse complement strand
AGCTGAGCTATTCGCCCCGGGTCGCTTGACGATGCTTTATCATTATAACCTGCCTGCATCGGCCGATGCAATATCAATGTTAGCCCGATTCCCAAACCTCATCCCCTGCTTGACGCCTTATCCATGCTCCTAAGCTCAGATGCCGCGAATTTCCTGCCGTAGTTGAACAGGAACTGGTTCGCGTAGCCTGCAAGCGGCCCATAGCGCTCATGCGCCCATTGCCTTATCTTCCTGTGGTTGACCCTCATGCCGTCGAAATACAGGAGCCTTACTATCCTCTCTATCCATACGTCCACGGGGAATGCCTCGGGCTTGTCCATGGAGAAGAGCAGGATGCAGTCCGCCACCTTCTCGCCTATGCCGTGAAGCTTAAGGAGCCTGCCCTTCGCTTCATGGTAGCCTAAGGCGGCTATGCAGTCGATGTCCAGCTCCCCTGCAAGGCTCTTTGCGGCGGCCTCGCAGATGCCCCTTGTCCTGAAGCCCGCCTTGCAGGCCCATATCCCGTCGTGCCCGGCCCCCGCAAGCTGCTTCGGCCCGGGAAACGCCCTGCGCTTCGTGAGCCCGCCGCCTACCTCTTCGCCGTACATGTCCGACAGGCTCTCCACGACCCTGGAGATGTTAGTCACGCCGTTGTTGGCCGAGATGATGAAAGAGATCAAGGTCTCCCATGGCTCCTGCCTCAACGTCCTGAGGCCTGAGGAGAGCCTGACAGCCTCCCTCATGTGCCCGCCGTCGTCCGATAGCGCCTGCTCTATGCCCTCCTGGTCGGAATCGACTGCCAGGTAGTGCCGGATTATCCCGAGCTCAGCTTCTGTCACGGGATTCATCACCGAGATCCCGCAGTCTTTCTGCTGGGCCAGCCTGAAGTACCTGCCGCGCACTATCCCCTCGTGCGACCCGTCCTCAAGCTTCCTCCATCTGAAGGCCTGGCCGCTGTGCAGCGTCTTCTCTAGGTCGTACGGCCCTTCGGGCTTCAACACTACCGCCTTAAGCATTCCGGCATCCCATCTCCTCGCCGAGGTAGGCTCACTGCTCATCTTCAAGCCTCGTAATAAGCTGGGTAAGAAGCCTTCCAAGCTCCTCCTGCGCCCTGCCGTATTCTGTCCAGTCGGAGGACTTCAGGCTCTCTAGGGCCCTGTTGTACGCCCTTTCGGCCTCCATCGCCAGCGAGGATGCGTCCTGGCCGGAGTCCTGGCCGGGAAGTATATCGGCCCTTACGGATCCCACAAGCATGGCTAGCGCCTCAGCGAGGTTGTTTCCCATAGCGATCCTTGTCCCGTCGGATGCAAGGACTAGCTTAAGCTGAGGAAGCTGGCTTCTCTCCGCGGCGAGGAATATCGGTTCTATGTAGAGCACCGAGCTGTCTATCGGATAGACGAGAAGGTTGCCCCTTATCACGCTTGAGCCCTTCTGGCTCCACAGCGCAAACAGCTTCGATATCTCGGAATCCTGGTCTATCTGGGATTCTATCTGCATGGGTCCGTAGAAGATCTGCTGCTTGGAGAACTTGTAGACTATCATCTTCCCGTAATCTTCCCCGTCGCACAGGCCAGCCATCCAGGAGACCATGTTGTTCTTGCCAGCAGGGGTGAAGGGTATCATCGACAGGAAGGCCTGGCCCTTGCCGGCGTCATCCGGCAGGGACATGTTCACGAAGTACGGCTTCATCTCCGCGGTGCCGGACCCGTAGACCTCATAAGGGATGGCCCACAAGTCCTCCTTGTTGTAGAACTGGGCCGCATCCTGCATGTGGTATATGGCGTACATCCTCGCCTGTATGGTGAACAGGTCCTCCGGATACCTGAAGTGCCCCCTTATCTCCGCCGGCATATCCGTTCCGTCTTTGAACAGGTCGGGGAATATCCTGGAGTAGGTCTTGGCGATGGGGTCCGAGCCGTCCACGATGTAGAAGCTCGCCTCTCCGGTGTAGGCGTCGACTACCGCCTTGATGCTGTTTCTCATGTAGTTGGGGCCTCTGCCCCAGCTTGAGTACTGGGGTATGGGTTCGGAGTATGGGAAGCCCTCCGTATAGGTGTAGGCGTCTGCCACCCAAAGCAGCCTGCCTCCCGCGATGACCATGTACGGGTCCGCATCATACCAAAGGAATGGGGCTATGCTGTAGAGCCTGTCTGTAACAGCCCTCCTATACAGCACCCTGCTCTCTTCGGTGATATCGCCAGACAGCAGCATCTTCACCGTACCGAACTTGTAGGAGAACATGAGCCTGTTAAAGAAGCTCCCCAGGCTTACGCCGCCCTCTCCCTGCCACCTTGTCTCAGCGTTCTGCTCCCCCATAGGATAGTCGAACTCGTCTATCGCCGTGTCCACAATCGCATAGTCGTCCGTCAGCTCCCCGAAGTATATCTCGGGCCGTTCTATGTTGAACGACTTGTTGCCCTTCGGCGGTATGTCCTTGAGGAGGTATGTGGGGAGGCCCTCGGCCGTAGCTTCGTTCACGGGGCTTATGACCAGCCCGTAGCCGTGCGTGTACTTTAGGTGCCTGTTGATCCAGGTCTGAGCCTGCTCCGGAAGGCTGTCTACGTCCATCTCCCTTGCTGTGAGCATTACCTGCCTGAGCTTCCCGTCTACCTGGTATCTGTCTATGTCCACATCGTAGAAGTTGTAATAGAGCCTCATCTCCTGAAGCTGCGAGAGCGTGGACAGCAGTGGCTCCCAGTCCCAGAGCCTTATGTTCTCGACGGTCCTGGAATTGTCGGCGAGATCCTTCTTGGTTATGTCGCCGTCGGAGACGAAGTCCCTTTCCTCGATCTTGTCCAGGTCATAGCCTACCCTTGTGAAGTCTATGTTGTAGTTTATGAAGCGTTCCTCGGCCTCAAGCTCATTGGGCTCTACATACCATTGCTGGACGAGGCCCGGCACCACGGTCCCTGTAAGAAAGGAGCCGGCAAGCATTATCGCCGCCGCGGCTATCACCGGCTTGAAGCCCCGCTTCCTGATGAGCGCGAAGATGACCAGGCCGGCCGATACGAAACAAAGAGCTATCATAACCTTAAGGCCGGGCAGCGTCCCGTAGATGTCCGCATAGCTGGCACCGAATGCCACTCCCCTGGGAGAGTACACCAGCCTGTAGATATCGAGCACGTATCCTGCGGCCTTGCCTGCGAATATCGCAGCAACAAGCGCGATCAGGTGGTTTCTGGACCTTACGCCCACCTTCTCGAACTTCATCCTGAACGACTTCTGCCTTCTTGAGCCGAACGGCCCTGCCATCTCTACTTCGTACGGTTCCATGACTAGGGCGCCGAATAGGTAGGAAAGGCCAGCCATCACGGCGGCTGCGACCAGTATCTGCATCGCGCCCCTGTAAAGGATCTCATAAAGGGGAAGCTTGAACACGTAGAATGAGGCGTCTATGCCGAAGACCGGGTCCGCCTTGGCAAACGGCGTTGCATACATGAACTGCTGCACTGCCATCCAGTTGGCCCCCATTGAGAGCCCGGCGGCGGCTCCGACGAAGACCGAAGCAGCGGCGGTCATGTACTTGAGCGGGCGCATGTCCCTTCCCGGGACGGTCCCGCCGGACGACACCGCCCTTGCGATTATCGCCGAGTTTAAAAGCATGAAGGCCGACACGGCCAGAAACGCCGCGCCGCCTGTGCCTATCGCAGTAAGGATGCGCTTCACGAATATCGACTTCTGGCCCAGGTCGTCGAACCACCAGAGATCCGTGACAAACGAACTCAGGATGGGAAGCACCACCGCGAAGGCTATGAACAGGACTGAAACCGCTATGACACCCGCTGTGACGATCCTCTCAGCCGCACCCTTCTTTCTCAAAGCAAACACCTCCGGCTAACGCCAAGACAATTCTAATACTTAGTTGCCTGCCGGGGAACACAAAAGCCGGACGGAAGCTTCAGCGACCGCCCGGCTTTATATCCTTTGAGGGCTTATCAGGCCTCCGCAGCCTTCTCCACTATTGTGACCCTCTTGCCGTCCTTGCCGACCCTCTCGAAGCGGACACTGCCCTCGACCAGCGCGAAGAGCGTATAGTCCTTGCCCATTCCGACGTTTGCGCCGGGATGGATCTTCGTGCCGTTCTGCCTGACGATGATATTTCCGGCGATTACGGACTCGCCGCCGAACTTCTTGATGCCGAGCCTCTGCGCTGCAGAGTCCCTGCCGTTCCTGGAACTGCCGACGCCCTTCTTATGAGCGAAGAGCTGCAAATTCATCCTTACCATGAAAGGCACCTCCATGCCGATTTTCAATCGTAGATTTTTATCCTGCCCGGATACTCGTCCCGGATGTCCCTCAAAGCGCCGAGCATCGTCTCGAGTATCGCCTCGGCCTTCACCTCGGCTTCCCATCCGATGCCGTCCTTCAATGCCACCTCAAGCCGCCCTTCCGAGCTTTCCGACTTGCTGACGGCCCCTGCGAGCCTATCCAATCCGTTGGCTGCTGCTATCGCCAGGGCCGAAACCGCTGCGCAGACGATGTCGTTTCCGCTCTCTGCCCAGCCGGCATGTCCTTCGACGCGGTATCCGGCTATCCTTGCGCCGTCCCTGCGTACCCAGACTTCGATCATCTACGCCTCCAGGGCCTCGATCCTTACTTCAGTGAACGGCTGCCTGTGTCCTGTCTTGGTCCTGATCCTCTTCTTGGGCTTGTACTTGAAGACTACGACCTTTCTGGACTTGTCCTGAACCAGCACCGTCGCCTTGACTCTTGCGCCTTCCAACACCGGTTCGCCGATCTTGATCGTCTCGCCGTCTACGAACATCAGGACCCTGTCGAAGAAAATCTCGTCGCCCTTCACGCAATCAAGCTTCTCCACCCTAAGGGTCTGTCCGGGCTCGACCCGGTACTGCTTACCGCCGGTCTCGATTACCGCATACATAGGCAATTCTCCTTAATACAGGCTCGCCGGTTCAAGGCAGGTCCCATGGGACCTTTACTGGCCTTCTCCGTGCGGCAGTATGGCAGACAGGCTGCCACAGATAGAAAGTATATTATTCTCCGGCCTTCGTGTCAACCGCGGAGTTATCCGTGCCTTCTCCCGGAGTTTTTTTCCTCCTGGTGTACCTGCGCTTCGGCTTCTGCTCGGCCGCCGACTCCGCAGCAGGCTCCGTCTTCTGCTCGGCGCGGGGCTCAGGCTGGGCGGCTACGGACGCCTTCTTCGAAGGTTCAGCCTTAGCTTCTCCGACGGCTTCCTTTGCCGTCTCCGCGGCCGCTCCTTCAGCGGCCGGCGCCGCCTGCTTCTTTGCGGCGGGCTTCCTGCCCCTTCTTGAGGGCGCCTTCTTCTCCTCCGGCTTGGCTGCAGGCTCAATGGCCTTCTCGGCCGCCGGTCTCTCGACCGGGGATAAGAGCTTCTGAGCTGCTGCTTCCGGCTTAGGTGCCTTGTCTGCCGCAGGGACCGCCCTGGGCGCATGGGCAGTGGCATCTTCCCTCGCCTCGCCGGAGGCCGGGGCTTCTTCTGCTGACTGCGCCGCAGGTGACCCGTCAATGCCCTGAGGCTGTAAGGCAGGCTTCCTGCTGCGATGGCGGCGGCGCCTCCTCTTCTTTGCCGGGGTCGCCGAATCTTGCGCCTGCTCGGGAAGCTTCTCCGCGGCAGATGCGTCCGTTGCGCCCTCTGCGATGTGCTCCGCCTCAGGCGCTGAATCGAGCTCAGGTGCCTCGTCTGTCGGGGCTTCCTCATTATCAGGGGACTCAGCCGCGGCTGCGGCCCCTGCCGCCCTATCCTTCGCGCTCCTGCGGTGGCGGCGGCGGCGCCTCTTCTTCTTTATCTCCTGTGCCGCCTCCGGACCTGCCTCCTCCTGCTGGGATGCTGCAGGCTGGTCGGCTGCGGCAGCTTCCTCCTGCTTTCTTGCTGGCAGCTGCTTTCTGGGCTCCCTCGCCTCTGCTATAAGGCCTTCCTCTTCTTCGTCGTCCTGGATGCTCCTGTACGGGCGCCTGATTTCGGGCTGCCCTTCGACCCTCGCCTTGGCGAATGCCTTGAACACCCTGCTGACCTTGACCTTCACAGCCTTGCCGACAAGCGACGCCGCATCCTCGACGTGGATTGCCATGCCCTTATAGGTGCCGACGCCCTGTTCGGGCCTGTCGGGGTTAAGCCGGCTGATCGTCACTTCTATGACGTCGGACTTCTTCACAGGGTGGACCAGGGCGAGTATCTCCTCAAGGCTCCCGATTGCTATAACCTTGACGTCATCCCTGCCGAGGTTGGGGTCGGTCTTGATGAAGATATCCCTCATGGTCTGGGCTTCCAGCTCCGCGATCGCGGCAGAGTTGTCGTGGGAGAGCTCCCCTGCCACATAGGGGTTCAGCCCGATTAGAAGCGCCTGCATGTCGGTCGCGGCCGCCTCCCTCTTTATGAGGCGCTCCGCCCTTAGAGCGAGGGTCTCCTCCGAGATCACCTTTCCCCTGCCGTCGCAGATGTCGCAGGTGCGGTGGGTAAGCTCTACGAGCCCCTGCTGCGACTTCTTCCTGGTCATCTCTATGAGCCCCAGTTTGGTGATGCCAAGCACGGACGTGCGGGCCTTATCCTTTGTGAGGTGCTTCTCCAGCTCCTCCAGGACCCTCTTCCTATGATCCTCCGACTCCATGTCGATGAAGTCGGCGATGAGTATTCCGCCTATGTTCCTCAGCCTTATCTGCCTGGCAAGCTCCGCGGCTGCCTCCAGGTTGTTCCTGAATGCCGTGTCCTCCAGGTCCTTGCTTCCTGTGAACTTGCCTGTGTTCACGTCGATTACGGTCAGGGCCTCTGTCGTGTCGAAGATCAGGTATCCCCCGCTGTTGAGCCATACCTTGCGCCTCGTCGCCTTCCAGATCTCCTCCTCGATGCCATAGGCCTCGAAGACCGGCTTCTTGTCGGCGTAAAGCCTGATGCGCGGGTCCTTCTCGCCCTCCTCGATGTGAAGCAGGTCCGAGACCTTGCTGTAGTCGCCCTGGGTGTTCACGGTGAACTCGGTGACATCGTCTCCGAAGTAGTCCCTGGCCATCCTGTATACCAGGTCGGCGTCGTAATGTATCATGCTGGGGGCCTTGACCCTTGCGGACTTCGCCTTGATCTTCTTCCAGGCCCTGGTCAAAAACTCTATGTCCCTGATGACTTCCTCTTCGGACTGCTCCTCGGCGACCGTCCTTACGATTAGGCCCATGCCCCTGGGCTTGACCTTGTGGGCGAGGTCTCTCAGCCTGTCTCTTACGGAGTCGTCGGATATCTTCCTGCTTACGCCCACGTAATTCACGGATGGGATCAGCACGACGTACCTGCCGGCGAGGGTCACGTCAGTCACGACCCTTGCGCCCTTGGTGCCGATCGCCTCCTTGGTGACCTGCACCAGGACCTCCTGCCCGGGCTTCAGAAGCTCCTTGATGCTCTTGCCGCGGGCCTTCGGAAGTTCGACCTCGTCGCCGTTTCTGGTGGACTTCACTATGTCCGGCAGGCTCGCCGCAGCGTCGTCCACATACAGGAATGCGTTCTTCTCAAGGCCTATGTCCACGAAGGCGGCCTGCATCCCCGGAAGCACGTTTTCGACCTTGCCCTTGTAGATGTTGCCCAGCACCGAAGGGTGCCTGCTCCTGTCGAGGAAAAGGTCCGCAAGCTTGCCGTCTTCTATCACGGCGGCGCGGACTTCCCCGTTACTGTTGTCAATTACTATCTTTCTTGCCACAATCTCAGCTCCTAAATCTTTCTGAATAGTATGTGCCTTCGCATCCCGTCATAGGGTCCGCAAGACCAGAGCCCAGCCCCAAGAGCAGCCCGATCCTGCATATATCCTGAGAGATGCCGAAATCCTCTCCCGACGCGGCGGCAAGCGCCCCGATGAACTCCTGCGGCCTTAGGTTCCTGTTGCCGCATGCAAGGGTCACCGTCAGCGATTCCTCCCGCGCCTTTGCATCAAGTATGAGGCTTCTCGCCTCTTTTGTCTTCCCCTCTTTGCCGGCGACCTCGACGCTCTGCATGCTCATGAGCGCACCGACCGCCCTTTCCAATGCGGATTCCTTCCATGAAGCCGAAGCCGTGCCGTATGGCCTGATCTCATACACCGCCGCTTCCACCTTGGCAGGTAGGGAGTATGAGCCGTCGAAAGAGCCCGCGGCGATTATCGGCATCGATTCGTGGAAGGCGGACATGCCTGCCTTCACGACATCCTCAGGGAGGACAGGTTCAGTGAGGAAGATGTCCATGTGCTCGGCCACCGAGCTTACGCCCACCTGTAGCGCCGCTGCGAAGCTCATCCTTGGCCTGGGGGTGAAGCCCTCTGAGTACAGCAACGGAAGGTCCATCCTCCTAAGCGCCCTTTCGGCGCCTCTTATCGTGTCCAGGTGGGATATGTACTTGCCTGCACCCAGCTTCCCGTACCTGATTCTCATAATGTGCCCGCCATGCCCCATCAGTTGCTACACCCCCGCAGGAGATTTGCGATGCCGTCCGAGCATGCTCCGCACAGGCTGCAGGCTTCGACCCTGCAGTCCGGGGTCAGCTCGGCCCTCCTTGCCCTTTCATATTCTTCGATCAGGAACGACTCGTCCACTCCCACGCTCATGTGGGACCAGGGCAGCCTTTCTCCGGGGGTGAAGCTCCTGGAGGCCTCCGTATCCAGGTCCATGCCCGCCTCCTCGAACGCCTTGAACCAGAAGCCCGGCATTATGCATTCGCCCCAGCCGTCGAACCTGGCGCCCAGCCTGTAGGCGCAGAGGATTACCTCACCCATGCTGCGGCCTCCCCTGCAGAGCGCCGCTTCCAGCCTGCTTGAGAACGAATCCGGGAACGACAGCGTTACGTCCTTCCTCTTGAGCATCGACCTTAGCCTTGCCTTCTTCGCCTCGGTAGTCTCCTGCCTCTCCTGTCCCAGCCACTGGAAGGGAGTGTGGGGCTTCGGCACCAGGGTCCCCACGCTTACGTTGACCCTCACCCTCGGTTTCCTGCCAGCCTCCGCAGCCACCTGCCTGCCGACTTCGAGGACCTTCAGGGTGAGCTCCGCGATTCCGTCCACATCCTCCTGGGCTTCGAAAGGAAGGCCTATCATGAAATAGAGCTTGATGAGGTCCCATCCGGCCTCGAACGCGGCCCTTGCCGCGGTAAGCAGGTCCTGCTCGCTTACCCCCTTGTTGATGATGTCCCTCATCCTCTGGGTTCCTGCCTCAGGTGCGAATGTAAGCCCGGTCCTCCTGTGCTCGCCCACCTTCCGGGCAAGGCCGATGGAAAACGCATCTATCCTCAGCGAAGGAAGCGAGACGGCCACCTTCCTGCTGGATAGCGTCGGGGTTATCTCATCGACAAGCCTCTCTATGCCCGAATAGTCCGCGGTGGACAGCGACAGGAGCGAGACCTCGTCGTAGCCTCCGGAGGTCGTCCTTCTTAGCGCCGCTTCTGCGAGGCTTCCGACCGACCTCTCCCTGACGGGCCTGGTTGCATAACCTGCCTGGCAGAACCTGCATCCGCGGTCGCATCCGCGCATGACCTCCACGGCCGCTCTGTCGTGGATGCACTCCATCATCGGCACGATGTCGTGCGAGAACGACGCCGGGAAGCTCTCCAGGTCCCTCAGGACCCTCCTTCTGATCTGACTCTTAGAGGGCTCGTGCAGGGAAGGGACATACATCCCCTGAATCTCGGATAGCGCCTTCAAGGTAGAGGCCTTGTCCAACTCCCCGCGATGCCTTCTTTCGAGGACCGCCATTATCTCCGAGATGGCCTCCTCCCCGTCTCCCAGGAAGAAGCAGTCCAGAAAGCCTGCCAGCGGCTCGGGATTGAGGACGCATGTGCCGCCAGCGATGACTATCGGATCCGTTTCGCCCCTGTCCTTGGACTTCAGGGCAAGCCCGCTCATCTCAAGGACCTGCAGCACATTGGTGTAGGACAGCTCGTACTGCAGGGTTATGCCTATGGCGTCGAAGCGGGATGCCGCGGTGAAGCTCTCAAGCCCGTAGAGCGGCACGCCCTCTGCCATCATAGCCCTTTCCATATCCTTCCACGGGGAGTAGGCCCTCTCTGCGCGCCAGCCCTCGTGCGAGTTTATTATGTCGTACAGTATCTTGAAACCGAGGAAGGACATGCCCACCTCGTAAGCATCAGGGAAAGCGAGCAATATGCTTGCCCTTGCCTCCTCGAAGCTACCGCGGAGCGCGCCGGGCTCGCCTCCTGCGTACCTGGCAGGCTTTTGCACGAAGGGCAGCACCTTCTCATCCAGCAGCCTTCTTAGCGCCTCGCCCGACACGTTCCTGTCGGGCATGTATACCTCAAATGAATCCATCTTCTCTCCGATCAGAATAGAATCTTCTTCCTTCGCATGCTTACGCTCTGCACCAAGGCAAGGCCCAGCGTGGTGGCCATGACGGACGAGCCTGCCGCGCTGAAGTAGGGAAGCGGGATGCCTGTGCAGGGCATTATCGCTATGCTCATGCCTACGTTGATGAGCACATGGGTCAGCAGGATGGCGGCCATGCCCACCCCTAGGAGGTTTCCGAACCGGTCTTGGGACGCTATGCCCACCGCAAGGCACCTCCAGATTATGACGAAGAGTATCAGAAGCACCGCCGCGGCCCCTATGAACCCCAGCTCCTCGCCAATGACTGTGAAGATGAAGTCGGAATGATGCTCCGGCACGAAGCCCAGCTGAACCTGGGTCCCCTGAGTGAAGCCCCTTCCCAGAAGACCCCCCGAGCCGATGCCTATGACCGACTGTATGACGTTATACCCTGCGCCGAACGGGTCTCTTCCCGGATTGAAGAACGTGAGTATCCGCTCCTGCTGGTATGTATCCAGGAAGAAGAAATACCCTATAGGCGCAGCGACGAACAGCCCTGCCCCCGTCAACCCGAGCATAAGCTTCGTATCGGCGCCAGCCGCCCAGAGCATCGCGATTACCAGCGGTATGAACACCAGGGCAGACCCCAGGTCGTTCTGGATGACCACTATGCCCGTCGGAATCGCCGCCATGGCAAGTGGCAGGATCATCTGCTTCAAGCCTATCGCGCCTTCGATTCTGGATATCTGCCCGGCGAGTGCGACTGCCACCCCGATCTTCACGAACTCGACCGGCTGAATGGACAGCCCGCCGATTCTGACCCAGCCGTTTGCGCCCCTTACCCGGACGCCTATAACCGTTACCGCGGCCAGAAGCGCGATGGAGCCTGCGTAGACCAGCCAATGCGTCTTTTTAAGGAAGCCGTGGCCGATTAGCAAGGCTACAGCCCCCATGGCAAGGCCGATCGCCCCTGCCACCGCCTGCTTCTTGACGATGGCGAACGGGTCGGCTGAAGTGAGCGAAGGCTGGGCGTATGTGGCGCTGTAAAGCATGACGCAGCCGAAGATGAATGCGGCGATCGATGCCATAAGCAGCAGCCCGTCGATGTCCCTCAGCATCTTCCTATTTACAAGCCTCATCCCCTGCGCCCCCTTCTGGAGAGCATCCCGGCCTCGCCCGTCCTGACCTCAAGGCCGCCCTGGGCATATGATACCGAATACATGGTGACCGAGGAGCCTATCGCATCCTGCACCTTGAGCGAGTGAGCGCCGACCGCGCACTCGGCAGATGCGAACCCGCCTGCAATTATGGTGGCCGCCTCATCAGACGGCCAACCGGCGTGAAGGTGGCCGCATGCGACGCCGGTCACAATGATGTCCCCGCCGGCGAGCACCCTAGCCCCGGGAAGGACGTCGCCCAGTATCAGGACGCTTCCTTCGAAGCTAAGTGACCTTCCGGGGACAACATCCCCCCTGAGCACCTCCGCCGTCTCCTTGTCATAGACGCTTCGGGCAGTCCCCTTAAGAAGCACCGCCTCCTCATCGGAGAGGGCCGTTTGGGTTATCATCGCGGCGGCCTTCTCAGCCGCCCCCTTCCTGTCGTCCACCGAGCAGGAGAGCCCGTACCTTGCGAACACCGCCCTAATCCTGTCAGAGGCGTCGTCGGGTATGGCACCGGCCTTGCTCTCCACGGTTATCCTGTGCCCGGCATAGAAAGTCGGGTTCGCCGCCAGCTTCTCCTCGATGCTAAGAAGGGCATCTTCCATTTTCGCCCCCTCCGACAGGACCACTTTCAGAGACCTTCCGGTCCCTTTGAATATCACGTCCCTCTGCTTCACGGCTGTACCTCCTCTCCTATTGCGCGGGCGCCCCGCCCTGTGCATCTGCCTGGGCATACTCCGCAAGCCCGAAGTAGCATTCCAACATGTCCCTTGCTATGTATGCCGACGATGTTATCCCGTTTTCCAGAAGCACCGCGACTACTATCTCCGGATTGTCCGACGGCGCCCAGCATACGAACCAGGCGTGCTCATCCTTCGGCGGCGCCTGCGCGGTGCCCGTCTTTCCGGACACGGGTATGGGGAAGCCCTGGAAGTGCCTTGCCCCGGTCCCCTCCGTCACCGTCATCCGCATGCCCTTGTGTATGGCATCCCATGTGGAGTCGGAGAGCTCGATTCTCTCTATGATATCGTCCTTCGAAGCTGGGGTCAGCGACCCGTCCGGGCCGATTACGCCCTTTACTATCGTGGGTTCGTAGAGCGTCCCCCTGTTTGCTATCGCCGAGTACATCCTCGCCAGCTGAAGCGGCGTAACAGTGACCATCTGGCCTATCGTGTAGGACAGCTTCTCGCCGGGCATGACCTTCCTGTCGGAGCTCTTGAGCACCTTGCCGGCGCTTTCTATGAGCGCAAGCTCGATGCCGGTCCTCATCCCCAGCCCGAAGCGCTCGGACATCTGTGAGAGTTGGTCTACGCTGAGGCGCTTTCCTAGCTCGTAGAAGTAGATGTTGCAGGACGTGGCGATCGCCTCGTACAGGTTGACATGCCCGTGGGAGTAGCCGAACTCCCAGGACATGCACCTCATGCCGTAGTACTTCTCCGCCACGCTCTGAGTGCAGAGGAACTCCTCATTGGGGTCTAGGAGCCCTGCTTCAAGCGCTGCGGCGGCAACTATCGCCTTGAAGGTGGAACCCGGCGGGAACGCCCCGCTTATCGCTCTGTTGAAGAGTGCGGACGGTTCTGAGCTGAGCTTCTTCCAGTCGGAAGCCGACACGCTCGGGATGAACAGGCCCGGGTCAAAGTCCGGATAGGATGCTAGTGCAAGCACATCGCCATTTCTCGGGTCCATCGCTACGATCGCGCCGCTTCTAAGGTCGGGCGACTTGCCCGACTTCCTCAGGGAGTCGATCATGTTCCCCAGAAGCCTCTCCGCCTCGGACTGAAGCTTAAGGTCCATCGTGAGCACTACAGAGCTTCCCGGCACAGGATCCACTGCGGAGAGCGTCGACACCGGGCTTGCCGCGGAGTCCACCTCTATCCTGTTGATGCCGTCCTTGCCGTGAAGATACCCCTCAAGCTGGCGCTCTATGCCCGATTTGCCTATCTGGCTTGTGTTTCTGTACCCTGACGTGCCGAGCTCCCTCAGCTCATCCTCGTTTATCTGGCCCATGTACCCGATGACGTTTCCGGCGATGCTGCCCTGAGGGTACATCCTGTACGGCTCCTCCTCTATGAGCACGCCGGTAAGCTCGTAGCGCCTCTCGGCGACGCTTGCCAGGACCTTGGGGTCGGCGTCCGCTATCAGCTTAAGCGGTTTGTACGGCTGCCTGAATACGCCCTTCGTATGCTCGTCGTACTTCTTGGTCATCACCTCGAGGCTCATCCCTGTGAGTTGAGCGAGAAGCTTCAGGGTGGCCTGTTTGTCCACAACGTCCTTGGGCACTATGCTTATGCTGTATGCGGTGCGGTTCGTCGCGAGCACAGCGCCGTTTCTGTCGAGTATCTCACCTCTGGGCGCGGAGATGTAGACCTTGGCGAGCCTGTTCTGCTCGGCCTTCTCCAGGTAATAAGGCCCCTTGATCACCTGAAGGTACCAAAGCCGAGACAGTATTACCAGGAAGATGATTATCGCTATGCCGAGGATCGCCCGGGTCCTGTCCTCGAGCGTATCCATCCTCTTGAACCTTACTGCCATCTATCCTCCGAAAACCCTGTCATTCCACCCTGACCCGCAATCCCAGCCTGAAGTGCAGCAGCCAGTAGACGGCGCTTCCAAGCAGCGTGTTCAGCACGGCGCTGAAGGCAAGCTGCGCGGCCACCCTTGCGGGAATCAGCTTCAAGCCGACGGAAATGAGCACGAATAGGTAAATCAGCTCCTTGAGGACATAACCACCGAACATCATCGCGGCGGGGGCGACGAGAGTGTCCTTAACCAGGTTCTTCTGCAGGGCAAGCGCAGAAAGCGCCACAGCCGCAAGCGAGAGCGCGTTCAATCCTATGAACTGCCCCGTAAGGGCGTCAAGGGCGATGCCTCCCACAAGGGCCGCTGCCAGAGCCTCTACCCTATGCCCAAGTATCGCAAGGCACATCGCAAGGCCGTAGACTGGCTCTATGCCCGATACTCCCGGAAGAAGGCCCGGGATGAAAGCCGTCTGTACTACGAGCGCTACGGCAAGTCCCGCCGATGCGGCCAGCCAGGGCTCTATTTCGATCTTAGCCCGCCGCCCCTTCACTTAAGCAGGCCCTTCTGGTTTTCCAGCAGCACCAGGACCTCCTCGATGCGGTTGAAGTCCACCGACGATCTGACATATGCCGACTTGGCTATGCCGTATGCCCCCTCGTCTACGTCCACTATCTCGCCGATTATGTGGCCGGCGGGATAGATGCCGCCAAGGCCGCTGGAGACCACTAGGTCGCCAGGTTTCAGGTCCGGCGAATCGCCGAGCGGCTTCAGCTTGAGCACCCCGGTCCCGTCACCCACTCCCTCGACGATGGCGAAGTCCCTCGACCTCACTGTGACGGCACCGAGTGCGTTTCTCGGGTCGTTCGCTAAAAGGACGGTCGCCGTGCTTCCCGACACCGCAACGGTCCTTCCCACTATCCCCATGCTGCTTACTACTGCCATGCCTACCTTGATGCCGTCGTTGGTCCCCTTGTCTATGACCAGCGTGCCCAGCCAGTTGCCCGAATCCCTGTAGATGACCCTTCCGGCCGCGGTCTTGCCCTTGATCTCCTTCTTAAGCTGCAGCAGCGATTCAAGCCTGACGTTCTCCGCCTCAAGGCCGTGAAGCTCGGCGATCTCCGCTTTAAGCCCTTCCACCTGCTGTTTCAGGGCTTCATTCTCCTCCATTATGCTTCCCAGCCGGAAGGCACCGGTAAAGAAGTTCGCGACTCCCCGGCCGATGCCCCAGAAGAAGCCCCCGATAGGCTCGAACACCGCCCTTAGCGCCCTTTCAGGCATGGTTAAGTCCGTCCTGTCCCCCATGGTGGCGGAGATCAGGACGGATAGGGCAACCGCAAGGGCCAATAGCCCTGCGGCCGTCTTCAGCCATCTGGCAGACCTGCGCATCTTCCCTGTCCTACTGGCGCATCTCGCGCTTGGAGGATGCGGAAAGGCCCTTCAGGTACTCCATGTGGTCCAGAACCTTGCCCGTGCCCCTGGCGACTGCAGTTAGCGGATCGTCGCATACGAACACGGATATGCCGGTCTCCCTGGAGATGAGCTTGTCCAGGCCCTGCAGGAGGGCTCCTCCGCCGGCTAGGACTATGCCGCGGTCCATGACGTCCGCCGATAGCTCAGGCGGGGTCTTCTCAAGGCACTCCTTGACTGCGTTGACTATGGTGCTGACAGGCTCCGAGAGCGCTTCCCTGATTTCAGTGCTGTCGACCTTCACCGTCTTCGGCAGGCCGGTGACCAGGTCGCGGCCCCTAACCTCCTCATAGACCTCAGGGCCGACAACATATGCGGAGCCGATCTTCTTCTTTACCTCCTCGGCCGACCTTTCGCCGATGAGGAGGTTGTACACCTTCTTCATGTGCTGGATGATTGCGTCGTCCAGCTCGTCTCCGGCCGTCCTGGATGATATTGATGAGACTATTCCGCCGAGGGAGAGCACGGCGACTTCCGTCGTGCCCCCTCCGATGTCCACTATCATCGAGCCCGTCGGCTCAGTGACTGGTAGGTTTGCCCCGATCGCGGCGGCCTTGGGCTCCTCGATGAGATGGGCCTCCCTGGCCCCGGCGTGCATCACGGCCTCGATGATGGCCCTTCTCTCGACCTCTGTGACGCCGGACGGGCAGCCTACGACCACCCTCGGCTTAACGAGGCCCATGTTGTTGTGAACCTTCCTTATGAAGTAGCGGAGCATCTCCTCCGTGACGTCGAAGTCGGCTATGACGCCGTCTCGGAGCGGCCTGACGGCCTTCACGTTAGCCGGGGTGCGCCCCAGCATCTTCTTCGCGTCGTTTCCCACGGAGAGGACCTTTCCGGTGTCCATGTCCATCGCGACGACAGACGGCTCTTGAACGACTACGCCCTTCCCTTTCAGGAAGACCAGTGTGTTCGCCGTGCCCAGGTCAATCCCGATATCCCTTGAGAATCCATCGAACCAGCCCATATGCTAAATCCCCTTTCGGCCCCGGCCTTAGCCGACGCTGCCAAGAATGCATCTATCCCTCAGGCTCGAGTAGCTGTTCGCCCCTATTACCAGGTGGTCCAGTAGCTCTATGCCGATTATCCTGCCCGCCTCCGCAAGCCTTCTTGTTATCGCAAGGTCCTCGTCGCTTGCCTCCGGATCCCCGCTTGGATGATTGTGGGCGACGATGACCGCGGCGCTGCTTCTGAGCATGGCCTCCCTGAAAAGCTCCCTCGGATGCACGAGCGACGAGTTCAGCGTGCCCCTGGAGACCGTGACTGTATCAATAACCCTATGCCTGGAGTCAAGAAGCAGCGCCCAGAACTCCTCGCACTTAAGATGCCTCATCGCGGGCATAAGTATCGCTCCCGCGTCCTTCGCGGTGATTATGCCCGCCCTTTCGCGCACGCCCTCCCCTGCGACCCTCATGCCCAGCTCCACGGCCGCCTTAAGCTGCGCCGCGCGCGTCCTCCCCAGCCTTGCGGCCCTGGCGAGCTCCCGCGCGCTCATCGATGCAAGACAGAAGAGGCCGCCGTTTTCGCTGATTATCCTCATCCCGGCCTCGAGCGCGCTTTCGCCCTTCGTCCCGCACCTGATAATAACGGCCATGAGCTCCGCTGCGTTCAAAGCGCCCGGGCCCTGAGAGTAAAGCCTCTCAGTCGGCCTTTCGGCTTCGGGCATCGCCTTGATTCCTCTGATCCTTTCAGTCTCCATAACGGCACCTCCGCTTTATAAGTCGGCAGGCGCCTTCCGAGGGCTAGAGGATGGAGATTCCGGCCTTTCCGAGCAGAATGCCGGTAAGCCTAAGCGGGAGTCCCACCACATTCGAGTAGTCCCCCGTTATCCCGGTTATGAATATGGAGCCAAGGCCCTGTATCGCATAAGCGCCGGCCTTGTCCATCGGCTCTTTTGATTCCACGTACTTCTCGATGTCGCTGCCGCTCATCGGCGCGAAGCGCACGAAAGTCTCCTCGCTTGCCGCCTCTTCTATGGCCTCGTCGAGCAGCTTCACGCACACGCCTGTGTAGACGGTATGCTCCCTTCCCTGAAGCGATTGGAGCATCCTTACGGCATCCTCCGCATCGCGGGGCTTGCCGAGCACCTTCCCGTCAACGCAGACGACCGTGTCCGCCCCCAGCACTACAGAGCCGCGGTATCTCTCGGCCACTGCCGAAGCCTTACGCCTGGCCAGCTCCTCCACCATGCTCCTCGGGTCCGTGAGCGGGTCTACGTCCTCGTCCGCCATGCTGGCGACCACATCGAAATCAAGCCCCAACGAACCGAGCAGCTCTACCCTCCTCGGCGATGCTGAGGCAAGCACTAATCTAGCCATCTCATAACCGGACCGATGCCGGAAGCATCCGTCCGTCTCCCCTTTAGTATAATTTATCATAATCCGGGCGCTTTTTAACGCCGTTCGCCCATAATCCCCACGAATCCCCATGCCCGTCAATGCCGGACCGGAAAAGAAAAGGGCGGCGCACCAGTCGGCGCGCCGCACACGAGCCTATTCTATTTTCTAGGCCTGGACCACTAGGTCGGAGTCTGCCCCGAAGACGTTATGTATGCACTTCACAGGGCACTTCTGCACGCATATGCCGCACTTGGTGCACCTGCTGTTGTCTATCACCGCCACAGTGCCCTCCATACTGATGCACTGAGTCGGGCAGTTCTTCACGCAGATTTGGCATCCTATGCAGACTGCGGCGCAGTCGGCCTTGCTCTTGGGAAGAGGGGCCTTCGACACGCAGATAACGTTGACTGGCTCGTCGGCAGCCCTAAGCGCTAGCAGGCTCCTCGGGCATGCCTCGACGCACTTGCCGCACCCTGTGCACTTAGCGTCGTCTATCTTGGGAAGGTTGTCCTCCCCCATGTACATGGCGTCGAAGGGGCATATCCTGACGCAGGTGGCAAGCCCCAGGCAGCCGTAAGAGCAGGCCTTGAAGCCCCCGCTTACGTTGTGGGCTGCTACGCAATCCATTATCCCCTTGTATTCGCCGGCATCCTTTGCGATGCCCTTTCCTCCCGCGCACATGAGCCTCGCGTACTTCGGCTTCATGTCGATGCTTACGTTAAGGCACATTATCTCGGCGATCTTCTCAGCAACGGACTTCCCGCCGACTGGGCACTTGTTGCAGGGGGCGTCGCCTCCGACGATGGCCGTAGCCAGCCCGGCGCATCCAGGAAAGCCGCATGCCCCGCAGTTCGCACCGGGAAGGGCGGACTGGACCAGATCGATTCTGGGATCTCTTTCGACTGCAAGAAGCTTCGCCGCTATCGCGAGCGCCACTCCGAAGGCCAGGCCCATGCCGCCTAAGACAAGCAAGCTATTCAGTACCAATTAACCCACCTCCAGCGGCCGCTAGCGCAGGCCGAAGAGCTTCTCGAGGTTGAAGCCCGAGAAACCCAGGAATGCCATCGCCATCTGGGCTGTAATGATAAGCGTGAGAGGGAAGCCCTTGAAGGATTTCGCTATCGGCGCGGTGTTGAGCTTCTCCCTTAGGGCTGCCATCGCTATGAGCACCAGCGAGAAGCCGATGCCTCCACCTGTGCCGGAGATCACAGCCTCGATGAAATTGTATCCGTCGCGGATGTTTATCACGGCGACGCCGAGGACCGCGCAGTTGGTCGTGATGAGCGGAAGGTAGATGCCAAGCGCCCTGTAGAGCGTCGGGCTCATCTTGAGGATTATCATCTCGATGAGCTGGACAAGCGCGGCTATTACTAGGATGAACGCCACGGTCTGCAGGAATCCGAGGTTAAGCGGGTTCAGAAGGTAGTTCTGCACCAGCCAGGTCACTGCGGAGGCGAGGCTCATGACGAACACGACTGCCGCCGCCATGCCGGTCGCGGTATCGAAGGCGTTGGACACGCCTATGAACGGGCAAGTGCCCATTATCCTGGCCAGCATGTAGTTGTTGACCAGTATGGTCGAGAGAAGTATTACGAATAGCTCCTTCATCTGCTATACCTCCTTGGGGGTGCAGCCGCAGCTGGCCGCCTCGGCTAGCTTGCCCTGCCTTCTCATCGTCACCCCGTTGATGGCGGCAAGCACGAATCCGAGGGTCATGAACCCGCCGACAGGCTTGTCTATGAGGGCGGCTGCGAACTTCGCGGGGAACAGCTTAATCCCTGCGAAGCCGAAGTCGGCTGCTGCGAGTATCTTGCCGGTGGCAATCGGCTCCCTTATGGTCGCCAGGATTATGAGGGCGAGAGTGAAGCCAACGCCCATCCCTAGGCCATCTGCCGCCGAGTTCAGGACTCCGTTCTTATAGGCATATGCTTCCGCCCTCGCGAGGATTATGCAGTTGACCACGATCAGCGGGACGAACACGCCCAGGACCTTGTGCAGGTCCGGAAGGTATGCCGCCATCACGAGGTCGACTATCGTGACGAAGGTGGCGATTACCACGATGAAGCAGGGTATCCTTATCTTGTCGGGGATGAGCTTCCTCAGCACCGACACGAAGAAGTTGGACCCCAGAAGCACGAAGGTCGCGGCGATACCCATGCCGATGGCGCTGGAGACCGAGACTGATGCGACCATCGTCGGGCACATCCCTATCAGAAGGACGAACACGGGGCTTTCCGCCCACAGGCCTTTCTTGAACTCCTTGATTGCGCTCATATTCCCCACCTCCTACATCCCAAGCAGGGCCTTCGAGAAGGTCAGGCCGTTGTTGACCCCTTCTACCGCCGCCCTGGATGAGATGGTGGCTCCGGAGACCTGGTCGATCTCCCCGCCGAGCTTCTTTATGGCCAGAGTGCCCGACTTGCCGGCAAACTGCCCTGTGAATGCCTCTTCCTTGATCATGGAGCCAAGGCCTGCGGTCTCGCTCTGGCTTATCACCTGGATGCCCTGGCAGGTGCCTGCCGTATCCATGCCGACGAGAAGCACTATAGTCCCGCCGTAGCCGGGCGACTCCACCTTGACTACCGCGCCGGCGTCTGTGCCGTCCTCAGCCTTGCCGCGATATGCCTCGACTATGCCCTTGGCATCTGTAGAGACCGCAGCGATATCGTCGGCGGTCAGGGTCTCGAAGTCCACGGCGGAGGGCAGTACCACCGCCATCGCCTTAAGCGTCGCCTGAGCCTGCCTTTCGGCTATTATGACGCTCGTCTTGCTGTATACGGCCGAGAGCGACACCCCTGAGACGATGCAAATAATCGTAAGTATCACTCCGTATCTGACCATGTCACGCACGGTTGCTCACCTCCCCGAAGCGCTTCGGCTTGCCGAACCTCTCGATTAGCGGCACGAAGCTGTTCATAAGCAGTATGGCGAAGGCCACTCCCTCAGGGTAGCTACCGAACATCCTGATGAGGAACGTGAATACGCCCAGCCCTACCGCATATATTATCTGCGCAACGGGTTTCATAGGGCTTGTCACATACTCTGTCGCCATGAAGAAGGCGCCCAGGATGAGCC
>CAZHKX010000013.1:0-23569 GCA_964532805.1 uncultured Clostridia bacterium | reverse complement strand
TATTGTATGGACTTGAAAACGCACCTTCAGGAAATTGCAGGGTATAAGGTCATTGTCTTGGGTTGCCATGACCTAAATATGTTTAGCCCTAGAACCAGAGCACTCATTAATAGTTCTAGTTATAAAGGAAGAACAGTAGAAGTCTTTAACGATTTATCCAGGAAATATCGCCCAACCGTTGTACTTCAACATCCGCATTTTACGGATTCCCCAAGAATATGGACTACAGGCTGGGGTGGAGTACGTAAATATCTACCTACGGTAACTACATATTCAAGTGGTATCCATTACGAGAATATGGATGGTGATCCAGAGCGGGAACCTAGAATTGAGAAAGTGCTAGCCAATCTTAAAATGGGGACCATCGTCGATATCATAGTCTAGATAGAACCAATGCCAAGAAGCCCACAGATATGAACTTTACTCTTGTAGATTTGTCCGGCTATTTTCAAATATTCGAAGCTCGTTTTCAAGAAGGGAGTGATACTAGTGTCAGAATCGAAGTATGCGTACAATCTTATTACCTCGTTAAATGAGATACTACGGAATACCAAATTGCTTGACATCTACTTAAGTGATATGGAAAGTAAAGCAAGGCGCGAATATGCTCTAGATAGAATAAAAAATGGAATATGCTTTCTAGCTGTGATCAACAATGGCACATATAGATTCTATCCAAGTCGCTTCATAGGCTACATTGATAATTCTATGGAAGCTCATGAGAAAAGCGATGTGAAGGATGGCCGCGAGACGAATGTCGCAATATCTAGAGTCTTAGGAACACAACCTCAAATCTCTGAGCCTTTAGAGCACGAGTATATTAAATTCTGCAACTCATTGCGAATAAAGCCCCAAACAAAAGGACCATATGGCGTTGAGAGAAAGTACTGGGTTCTTTCCTAGACTAGAATGATCGCGGAGTATGCTAGTCTTGTTAAAGTTGTACTACAACCTGGTAAGATCATTGGGCTCCAAATATGCAATCCCTCAAGCAGCTGATCTTTCATGAAAAGGAATCAAATTGGAGGGAAATATGAGAAGAAGGAAATTGATATGTCTGATTTCTATAGTGTTTGTTGCTGCAGTGCTTCTTCTGATTCAGAAAGCAGAGTCATCTACAGGAGAATGGAAGATTGATGAAAAGCAAGGGATAGTTATGAAGTATCTGGGTTCTGCAACACAAATCATTATACCCAGTAAAGTCAATGGGGTTTCTATTTATGAGACTGGTGAGTTCATTTTCTATGGTAAGGAAAAGAAAATTACCTCATTAACAATACAAGAAGGCATCCTATGGATTGGGCAGTTCTCATTTTCGGACCTTCCAAATTTGAAGACAGTAATATTGCCAAGTAGCCTAACGTATATTGCCAAGTGGGCATTTTCTGGCT
The DNA here is from genome assembly GCA_964532805.1 of uncultured Clostridia bacterium. Taxonomy (GTDB): domain Bacteria; phylum Bacillota; class DTU025; order DTU025; family MWDF01; genus MWDF01. The sequence continues at coordinate 22,178 of CAZHKX010000013.1, read as the reverse complement.
GCAAGTCCTTACAAAGTATAATCATACCTAATAAAGTGGACACAATTGACACTAATGCGTTTGAGGGCTGTACTAATCTTAAGCGGATAGATATTCCTAGCTCTGTAAAGAACTTTGGCTACTTCGTATTTCAAGCTTGCCCAAACCTAACTATATATGGAAAGAATGGATCAGCAGCCTTCTACTATGCTCAAAAATACCGAATTAGATTCGTGGCTATTTGAGCCAATTTTAATAGGAAGAAAATGAAAGAGCAGGCACTACACTTAGTTATACGGAAAAGCAAGGTAATTGTATCAAATAGAATGAGAAGAAGTAACTGACCTGGGCGGAACAGCCGTCGTCACCTACGTCAGTTATAGGGCAATTTCCGTAACTTCCTCATGAATATCTCTCGTATAGGACTTTTATGAAAACGCTGTAGAAGTGACGCACCTGACGTAGATCATATGCCTTGGAGGTAGCCAGTATGACCGAATTTTTCATTGGAGCCGGCTATAAGAGGAAAGAGATACATGATGTCTGGGGAGGTCAAAGGCAAGGCGGAATCAGCACGCCCAAAGACCACCCAGTGATCTTTCTCTTTAATGCGGATAAAGGAAGCAAATTTGGATACAAAGACGGTTGGCATGAGGACGGTTTCTTTCACTACTCAGGAGAAGGCCAAGAAGGGGATATGCAAGAGATCAGGGGAAATGCGAATTTCGAGTTTCTAACACTGAGCAATGACGGATACGTTGGGACATATGGTATTCGGAATTGCGAAATATTTGGTATCTATTGAATCCTTTCAGCTGGGAGGATGTTATATACCCGATATATTAGGAGGTTACATGCGATACAATCTTACGGTTATTGATATTGACCCACTAGATGAGGAAGACGTTACTATCGGCATCAATGGTAAAATACTACGTTGCTGGATGGGTTATAGCGATAGAAGAATTGAAGTAGGAGGTAAGTACACTGGGGAAATTTTCATGAAGAGCAATCATAAGTTCTCCATGAAGGAAAGTCAGAAGAAGGTAAAAGAAGTTATTCGGTTGTACAAGGTGCGGTTTGATTATCTAGTTCGCGGAATTCTAGATGTAGATAACAGAACAATAGATGCAGGGATACTCCTAGACACAGAATCAAGAAGCGAATTCTTTGATTATGGGTATCTTCACGATAAGTATATTGAATGCGTAATCTCCAAGATTGAGCTGTATGTTCACGGCGAATAGTCAAGAATTCAAACTGACCAGGATTATTACTGGGGAATCATTTATCAATCTTTATAGGGGGTTAGGAAAGCAAGGCAATATCCAGTGATAAAGGAGAGGCAACGCTTTCCGGGCTAAGCCCAGCATAAGGAACGATTGAGACTTCTAAAGACATAATGCCTGATAAATGCCGCATTAGTTTTCTACACTTTTTATCGAAGATTTGCGAAAAAGGGGGCGTATAGGAAGAAACGGACAAGTCATTCAACAGAAATAACTGCACTACAGGGAGAATTAGCGAGAAATATCGAGTACAGAAAAGCAAGTGGAATAGAACTCTTAATCAGTGGGTCTCGGTGAGCACTCGGATTATTGTTAAGGTTAACATGCTCTGAACGTAAGCTGCTTGAGAATGCTTTCATTGTGCGACTTATATTGACAACCATCCCCAGCAGGGAATAGACTCATAACTAGTCGAAAACAACCGATGAGCAGGAGTAGTACCTCAGCAGGCGGATCAAAGAGAGTGGCCGGCGGTGTGAAGGCCATATCAGGAAGCTGAGCGAATGGACTTGCGAGGGCGGCCCGAAAGCGGCATCCAGCCAGCCTGTAGGCGTCGACGGGAGGCCAACCCGTTATCCAGTGGACGCGTATCATATGTGTACGCGAGCGAGAGGACCTTGTTTAGCAGGGTCAAATTGGGTGGTACCGCAGGATTACAGTCTTGTCCCATACGGGATAGGACTGTTTTTTTATGAGGAGGAGCGGGGATGTTCATTTACGACGGTCGATGGCGATGATGTCTGGTTCATCACAACATTAAAACACCAACATTCTAGGAGGTAAAGGTAATGAAGAGAACCATCATCGCATTGATCATGATTACATTAGCGGCATTATTCGTCGCAGGTTGCCAGAAGAAGGTCGCCACCATCGGCATTTCCCAATACGGGGAGCACGCATCCCTGGACAATTGTAGGAAGGGTTTCATCGAAGGCCTTGTAGAGGCAGGACTCAAAGAGGACGAGGACTTCAAGATAGACTACCAGAACGCTGGTTTCGACGATGCCATTGCTACCCAGATAGCCCAGAACTTCTCCAGCAACAATGTGGCGCTGATGTGCGCAATAGCCACCCCTTCGGCAACAGCCTGCTACGCGGCAGCCGAGGATAAGGACATCCCCGTCGTCTTCACGGCAATAACCGATCCCGTGCAGGCCAAGCTAGACAAGGGCAACGTCACAGGCACCAGCGACAAGCTTCCCGTAGATGCCCAGCTCGACCTTATAAGGACCCTGCAGCCGGATGCGGATACCATCGGCATCATCTACACGCTGAGCGAGCCGAACTCCGTCTCGGCGATTGCGGAATATGAGCAGAAGGGGCCGGAATATGGCTTCACGATAATATCGGTCGGAGTCACCCAGCAGTCTGAAGTGACCCTGGCCGCGGATACCATGATAGCGAAGAAGGTGGACTGCCTGTCGAACCTCACCGACAACAACGTAGTAGGCGTCCTGTCCTCAGTCCTTGAGAAGACAAGGGAAGCCGGAATACCCGTCTACGGAAGCGAAGTCGAGCAGGTGAAGATCGGCTGCGTCGCTGCAGCCGGCATAGACTACTTCCAGCTCGGCAAGCAGACCGGGGCAATCGCGGCGAAGATCCTGAAGAAGGAAGCTAAGGCATCCGAAATCCCATATGAGACCATCAGCGAATACGGCATCTATGTAAACTCTGGCGCTCTCGCCGAGCTGGGAATAGAGCTGCCGGCTGAGATCTCAGCAAAGGCCATAGAGGCAGGAAACCTGTAGAGGCATCCGCCCTCAAAAAGCCTTACAGCTCTACCAAATAAAAGGATGGTAATCCGATGGGCACCATACTCGACCTGGCGACAGGCACGCTCACTCAAGGGCTGATATATGCCCTGCTGTCGTATGGCGTGTTCATAACCTACAAGATACTGGACTTCCCGGACCTCACCGTAGACGGCAGCTTCCCCCTGGGGGCTGCCGTTACGGCGGTCCTTCTCACCATAGGCTTCGACCCATACCTCGCGCTCCTGGTCGTTCTGGCGGCAGGAGCACTCGCGGGCCTTGCAACTGGCCTCATCCACGTGAAGCTCAAGGTAAGAGACCTACTTGCAGGCATCATCACCATGACGGCCCTCTTCTCCATAAACCTACAGATAGCGGGCTCAAACCTCATCATCGGAAGAGACACCGCCACGATATTCACCGCAGGTCCGACGATGGCTCTGTTCGGAGGCCTCTCGCTCATCCAAAGGAAACTCATCATAGCGCTTATCATAGCGCTTACCTTCAAGTTTCTCCTGGACGCCTACTTCAGGACCAGAAGCGGGCTCCTTCTTCGAGCCGTGGGAGACAACAGCACACTCGTCACCACGCTCGCTAAGGATAAGGGCACGGTGAAGATCCTAGGCCTCGTCATGTCGAACGCCCTCGTCGCCCTGGCAGGCGGCATCGTCTGCCAGGAGCAGCGCTCGTTCTCCAGCACGATGGGCACCGGGCAGGTGGTGTTCGGCCTTGCCACCGTCATAATCGGCACGACGTTGTTCAGGAAGCTCGGCTTCGTCAAAGGCACGACGGCGGTGCTTGTAGGCAGCATAGTCTACAAGGCCTGCATACAGGCTGCTATAAGCCTCGGCCTTCCGGCGAACCTCCTCAAGTTCATAACCGCCGCGCTCTTCCTTGCCATACTTGTCGTCGGAAACCGCGGGAAGGCAGGTGTGAAGGGAAATGCTTGAGCTAAGGGGTATCACCAAGATATACAACCCGGGGACCATCACCGAGATGTGCCTCTTCAAGGACTTCAACCTCAAGGTGGAGGACGGGGAGTTCCTCTCTATTGTCGGAAGCAACGGAAGCGGCAAGACCTCGCTACTTAACATCATCTGCGGAAGCATCCCGATAGAAGGCGGTGAGGTGCTTATCGGTGGGGAGGACATAGGAAAGCAGAGCGATTTCCAGAGGTATAGGAGGATGGGAAGGGTGTATCAGAATCCGGCGATGGGAACATGCCCTAACCTGACTCTTCTTGAGAACATGTCGCTTGCCGACAACAAGGGAAGGTCCTTCGGGCTTGCGTCCGGTGTGGATAGAAAGAGAATCCCCTTCTACAAGGACCAGCTCTCGATACTCGGCCTTGGGCTTGAAAACAAACTCAACGACAAGGTCGGCTCTCTTTCCGGAGGGCAGAGGCAGGCGGCAGCCCTTGTCATGTCCACCCTCACGCCTGTGGACTTCCTCATCCTCGACGAGCACACCGCAGCCCTCGACCCGAAGACTGCGGAGGTCATCATGCAGCTGACCGACAGGGTCGTCAAGGAGAAGAAGCTCACCGCCATGATGGTGACTCATAACCTCAGATACGCAGTCGACTACGGAAGCAGGCTCATCATGATGAACAGCGGGGAGATAGTCCTTGAGAAGGGCGGCTCGGAGAAGGAGAACCTGACGGTAGACGACATCCTCAAGGTATTCACCGATATAAGCATCGAGTGCGGCAACTGAGAGGACTGGCGTCCGAATCTTGCTGCAGTTGCACATACCGGATCTCATAACGGCATTCGGAAGTGAAGCATGGGTGACAATGACCCATGCTTCGCTGCATAAGTCGCCTATCAATGTTCACAGAAGGCTATATGGCTTGAACATTGAAGAACCATATACCGAAGCCTAACGCATGATTCCGAGGTTCGAAGCTGGCTTTACCTGACTCCGCCTTCACTCTGCCTCTCAACCAACACCCACACGCCATCTGAAAACAAAGTCATATGCAGGAACTAGTCACATTGTGAAGAAACAGGATATAAAGGAGGCGTCAGCAATGAAGCTCAGAAACCTCGTCATAATTGTTGTTTTGGCCTTCATGATGCTATTCCTGCAGGGTTGCAGCGGCATCTGGTCCTTCGATTTCACGAAGACCCACATAGGTGGCTGGTCCTATCGCGAGACCGAGTTGCCGGCGACGAGGACGCTAAACAGCACAGGTCTGATAATGAGCGGCATGACGGCCCGCTCAATCTGGGGCTTTAAAGGCGACATCGATATGGAAGTCTTATTCGAACTGCACGATGTAACAATAAGCAATACAATTTCTAGATTCGTCATACGCCTTGGAGACGGGGAAGACCTGCCGGCGCAGAACCTTGTGATAGAGATGATGGATATCGGTGGCTCGATCTTCGAGAACTGCCACATATCCCTCAATGGATCTTATAAGGCGGCCCATCTTGGTGTGGAAGGGCTTGTTTATGACGGCATCAACTCCCTTGTAATATCCATCCAGGGCGGAGTGTGCAACATAGCCATGAACGGCACCTCCCTATGCTCGTCCTTCGGCATGGGTGATTACACTGCAGAGCTGCTGGTACCGTATCTGTTTGTTCAACAGGGCGACCTCCCTGCCGGGGCTGAGAAGATAACGATAAAAAGCGTCAACATCGAATCCACCGAGCCCAGGCAGTTTGTCTAGGACCTATACTTGTACGGCATGCGCCGCCCGAAAAAGGCTCCAATAATGGTCTGGTAAAGAAGGCAGGCCGCCTCAAAGCGACGGCCTGCCTTCTAGCTATCTTCAATTGGATCCGGCAAAGCCTATCTGCCCGCCATTGCATCCACCTTCATGCGTTATGGCTACTTTCCTTCTCTTTCCTTCTGAGGGCCTTTCCCTTGCGCCTCTTCCGGCCTGCCCTCGGTCTCTTCCTCTTCGGACTCGTCTTCTTCCTCATCATCGGGGTTCATGCCAGACATGTCATGCGGTATTGAGATGGAGATAATCCCCTCTTCAGTAAGGCCGGTCAGAGGATAGGTCCCTCTGAAAGTGATGACATAGGTCCTCTCCTCGATTAAACCGAGCCTCGTGGCACTGAGGAAGAACGCCCCGCCTTCTTCTACGAACTCCCCGTCTTTCTTCCCGTTTAAAAGCGACTGGGGCACCTTATCCTCTTTAAGGAGGCCTTTACCCTTGCCCTCCGGTACTGGGGCTTCGGCTGGATCCTTCCTGAGGGTATCTACGACATCTACATTCAGAATCTCGATGTTAGCCCTGTTCCCATCGGCATCGAGGAGGATAATCTCGAAGTTCACAAGCTTGTTGTTGGGCGACCAGATGTAATTCAACCCGGTCGTTACTACCTGCACCCTGCAGTTTAGCACCTCGCCGGATATGACCGACTTGGCGGAAAGACCATTTATAAAGCCGGAGAACTCGATTGAAAACGGCCCGGTCTGGTCCTCGCCTGCAACCCAGGTCAAAGTGAAGTTCGCCTGGTCGAATACCGCCCCTTTAGGCAGGGTGCTGTAAGTAATAACTGACCCAGGGTCGGCGTTAAGCCTTACAACCAGCTTCTGACCATAGGTGAGGTTGATGTCTCCGATCGATAAACCCAGGTCGCACACCTTTATCATATCGGAGGAAGCCAAACCGATGCTTGCAACGAGCAGTGCGATGACTATGCCAGTAAGTAGTGCAGCGCTCTTTCTCATCTATGACTCCTCCCTTCTATTTTTCAGAGTTCTCTTCCTATCCGTGACTACTTCCATAATACGCCTTGTTGCAAGATTTGCACCCTGGAATGATTTGCGACTCAAAACAAAGAAATCATTCAGGCAATATCAGGGGATACGATGCATCCCCGATAATGAGAGATTGAAGCGGAAAAGTCGAAAATGCCCCCTATATCAAGAGGTAGATGTGGTGATGCTGTTGAATAGTGTGATGGCCGCTCCGACTTCAGGCTGAAGGGCAGGAAGGACATAATCATGGACAAGATAATCGAATACCTCCCGTTTCTTATCCCGCTTATCGTAATTGAGCTGTCATTAACCGTGGTGGCCCTCATCCACGTGCTGAGGCACAAGAACTACCGCTTCGGGACGCGGACTTTCTGGATAGTCATGTGCTTCATACAAATAATCGGGCCTATCATCTACTTCATCTTCGGCAGGGGCGAGGAATGATGGACATCCTCCGTATCGACCACCTGTTTAAAAGCTTCGGCGACAACAAGGTCATAGACGACCTGTCATTCAGCGTGCCTGAGGGCTCCATCTTTGGTTTCATCGGGCCGAATGGCGCAGGCAAGACCACCACGATGAAGATGGTGCTGGGCCTTCTAAGGGCGGACAGCGGCCAGATTACCGTGTGCGATGAGCCGGTGACATTCGGGCAGACAAAGACCAACAGGTTCATCGGTTACCTGCCAGACGTGCCGGAGTTCTACAACTACATGAAGCCGAAGGAATATCTGGCCCTTTGCGGGCAGATAACGGGGCTTGAGGCTGCCGCAATTAAAAGCCGGGGCGGGGAGCTCCTCTCCATGGTGGGTCTTGAGAAGGCCAACAAGAGGATAGGCACTTTCTCGCGCGGCATGAAGCAGCGGCTCGGCATCGCCCAGGCGCTTCTTAACGGACCAAGGCTTCTCATCTGCGACGAGCCGACGTCCGCCCTGGATCCCATCGGACGCAAGGAGATCCTGGAGATACTGCAGCAGGTGAAGGGCAAGACCACAGTCATATTCTCCACCCACATACTCTCCGACGTGGAGCGCATCTGCGACCGCATCTCCGTGCTCTATAAAGGGAGGCTTGCGATGTCAGGCACGCTGACGGAACTCAAGGCGCAGCACAAGCGGGACAGCCTGTTAATCGAGTTCGCGTCGGCAATCGATAAGCAGCGATTCATCGATATCCCCATAATCAAACCCCTGCTGGTGAATGCAGATCAGACCGATTTGGGCATCACCCTTCACAGCGGCGACGTCCAAGGAGCAGAGGCGGCAGCGTTGGACGCCCTTTTGCAGGGCGGGATACTGCCAATAAAGATAGAGGTGCTTGAGCCGACCATCGAGAGCCTCTTCATGGAGGTGGTGAGATGAACGCTTACATCGCCTTCGTAAGGAAGGAGTTCCTAGAGTACTCACGCACTTACAAATTGTTCACACTTGTAGCGGTGTACCTGTTCTTCGGCTTCATGAACCCCATCACGGCGAAGGTTATGCCGGAACTGCTGGATTCCCTGATGCCAGAGGGAATGAGCATAAGCTTGGGAACCCCGACTGCATTTGATTCCTGGGCCCAGTTCTTTAAGAACATATCCCAGATGGGAACGATAGTGTTCGCCATCGTGTTAAGCAGCATATTCGCCGGCGAGCTGAGCCGCGGCACACTGATCAACATGCTGACCAAGGGGCTGCCGAGGCCAACCGTCATCCTGTCCAAGTTCACAGCCGCAACGGCAGTATGGACCCTGAGCTACGTGCTGTGCTTCGGCGTCACATATGGCTACACCGCCTACTTCTGGAGCATGGAGGGGGTTATAAACCTATTCCTTTCAGCCTTCGGCCTGTGGCTGTTCGGTGTACTGCTGATTGCCCTGTTGATCTTCGGAGGAGTGCTCACTGGAAGCATCTACGGAAGCCTCCTTGTTACGGGTGGCGCAACGGTGCTGATGACCATCCTCAACATTGTGCCTGCTGTGCAGAGGTTCAATCCGATAACTCTTTCATCGGGAAACATGGCATTGCTTACGGCGCAGAGGGTGGCGTCGGACTTCACGCCGGCAATACTGGTCTGCACTATGCTTATGGTTGCACTTATTGCTATTTCGATAGGAATGTTCAACAGGAAGCAGATGTAAGGCCCTGATAAACAGATCCAATGCTTTGAACAAAAGCGCGCCCTTTAACGTGACTGCGCTGCTGCTCATCAAAAGGTGGGTCAAATCTGGTCGTCACATGCAGGTCTAGACCACGTCGGCGCTGGTGTTAGGAAAGGCCAAAGATAATGCCGATTCCATCCGACAAGGTAAGCTAGGATTGGCTCTTGCCAGATTAAGCAATCAATGGCCTTGCTTTCCCACGGGGCGTGGCTGTAGCTCTGGATCCTAAGCGACTACATCCTTCCATATAAGCTGCCGACAGCAATCCCGAGCAGAAGGAACCTTGCCGCATTGAATGCAACGCCGACGAAGAAGAAGTCGACGGCATCTCCTTGAGCTCGCAATAGCATAGGCAGATCGATTAGCATTATGGCTATAACCAGGGCGATGGTACTGAGAAACACAGATTTCAGAATCGAGCCATTTGCTGGAATCCTCGGATAAAAACGAAGCAGGAAATAGCTGATAAGGCATCCGAAGGCTATTCCGGCAATCAAAGAGCTGATCCAAACCGTCTCAATACTCCAGTTCGAAAATGCCGCCCTGTACCTCGCCGCGATGGGGAGCAGGGAGGTCACAAGTGTTGTCATCCAGAACGCTGCCCCTCCCGCAAGGGCTAACATGCAAAGCTTTATTATGGAAAAATTCGGTTTCTGCTGCGAGTTCAGGCATTCTGCAAAGGCTCTCATATGCTCCCCCTCACTAATGTAATCTGAATGGGTCTGTCGTTACCGCGCTACGAAAGCATCGAAACAGGCTCCTGGCCCTTTACTTTCTTGATGATCAACCAAAGGCTAAGCGAGAACTCAGCCAGGAAGCTTACTGCCAGTCCGGGGTATGTGATCGAGTCTAAGCCCGGCAACAGGAAGAACTGGAAGAACCATATCATCACACCTACGAAGTCGGCCATCAGCAGCAATCCGAGCCATTTCGGAAGGAAGCCCGACTTGTATACCAGATATCCAAGCGGCAACAGCCACGTGCCGAAGAAGATCTGAGCTATGATGAAGCCGCTCTTATGAAGGTTGAAAAACAGCAGATTCAGGGCATTAAGCTGGTCTGGCTGGAAAGCCCTCTGCATATCCGCGCTTGCTTTGATCAGTATGGGGGCGTACAGGAGCAGCAGGCTGATGCACTGCACTACTACGCCCGCGGCATTGAGCATAAGAAACAGCAGGGCAAGGTTCTTATGGACCGGCTTCAGCAGGACGTAGAGGGCCCATGCGGCCAAGAGAAATAGGACTGCGGAGACCAGGTCGTCGATGAAGCTAATGCGCAGAAGCTCCATCGAGTCTCTTATGAGCTCGGCTGTCCTAGCGGCATCCCCAAGAACGATGAGCCTTGAACGAACTACGCCTGCGAAGATGGAAGTAATCATAAAAGCAAGATATAGTAACCCGGCCCTTCTGGCGTCCTTTTGGCATGTTGTCATAATCATGTACCTCCAAACTTGTTTTGTCCCGTTCGATATTTTATACTGTACGGTGTAGTATAACTTAAGTCAATAATAAATTACACTAATCGGTGTAATATTTTCGGGGGCTTAATATGGAGGAAGCGAGAAGGGCAAGGAAAAAGAGGGATACCAGCCAGAAGCGTGCAGCGATACTGGAAGGTGCAGTCAAGGTGTTCACGAAGAACGGATTTGATGCTTCAAGCATGGATCACATCGCGGAAGTCGCCGGAGTGTCGAAGCGTACGGTCTATAACCACTTCCCTAGCAAGGAGGCCCTTTTTCAGTCGATAGTCGCGGATTTCCTGAAGCAGCGCGACGTAATAAAGCCCATGAAGTATACATCCGCGTTATCCCTTGAAGAGCAGATGAAGGAGTTCGCCAGGGCAGAGCTTTTTCTAATCGACGACCCCGTCCGCAGGGGACTATCGAAGCTGTTCACATCTGTATTCCTTATGGACGTCGATTTCGGCAGGAAGACCAGAAGCCAATATGATCCTTACAAGGAGTTCATTGTCTGGCTCAATTCTGCGAAGGAGGACAATAAGCTCAGTTTTCAGTCTCCGGAGCTCACCGCCCGGCTTTTCTATGGTATGGTGGAAGGCTGCCTGACATATCCCGCGCTTTTCTCTAATGGCGAGAACCTTAAGCACATGGGCGGTCTTTTAGATGAAATCATTGCCACATTCTTGGCCCGCTTTGGACGTTGAGCAGCCAGGCGGGCTATCCGCGCTGATAATCAGGGTGTTATCGCAACCTGGGTTCCTCAGTTGGTTGATAACAGAAGAACGGAGCTCGCTGCTCCCGCTCTATTCGATCCGGGTTATTTCCCCAGTTTAATCAGGGCAACTAGTGTAATTTCAACTTAAGAGTGCAACCGGAAATGGTTGCAGAATTGGGATGTAACCGAAAACGGTTGCGCTTAACCATAATAAAAGTGCAGTTATTTGCTTCAGCAGGCGAGTCTTATCACATCGAAGTTGGCTTATCACAGGGAATAAAGGGAAGCTGCCTCCACTTTAAGCTGATGGAGGCAGCGGATATCAATAGATCATGGTTTTTATCGTCTAAGCCCTAGCTGCCTTCACCTCTGCGATGAACTTGGCGGCGTGCTCAGCCAGCTCGTCCCACTTGGCTCCCTTGATCATATCCTTGTCCGTAAGCGAGGTCCCGGCTCCCACGAAGGCCGCCCCCGCCTTTATGTAGCTGCCCACGTTGTTGAGCGCGATTCCGCCCGTCGGTGTGAGCCTTATCTGCGGGAAGGGGCCCGCCATGTCCTTGAAGAACTCGGGGCCGAGCTTCGTCGCGGGGAACACCTTGACGGCATCCGCCCCGCCCTCCCAGGCGGTGAGTATCTCTGTCGGTGTGAATGCCCCGGGGATTACTACCCTGGAGTACCTCTTCGCCATCGCCACAATCTCCGGCCTGTACACCGGCGACACGATGAAGTCCGCACCCGCCAGTATGGAAAGCCTTGCAGTCTCAGCATCCAGGATCGTACCGGCACCTAGGAGCACCTTGCCCTTCAGCTTCTCGCCGACTTCCTTGATGACTTCTATTGCGCCCGGCACTGTCATGGTGACTTCTATCGCCTTGACGCCCCCGCGCTCTATCGCCGTGATGACGTTCACTAGCTCCGAGGGGTCCTTCGACCTTATCACCGCCACGACGCCGGTCTCTATAACCAGCTTGAGGTTGTCTTCCTTGCCCATCGTCGACATCTGCTCTCCTCCCAACATATGCGCAGTCTGCGCCCATAAATTGCCAAAACCCGGATTAGCTCCACTTAATAAAATAATACAAAAATCTTCTCCGACAAGAAGGATTCTTCTACATCGATGAAGAAAATCCTTTTCAGAAAAGAAAATAGTTGCGGAAATTTTCACAATGTCCGGAGGGTCCAATCGCATGAGGATCGACTCGGTGGAACTGGTTCACGTAAGGGTGCCGCTTAAGGAGCCCTTCAGGATATCGACGGCCGAGGTGTCCGAGAAGGACGCCGTGCTTTGCATAATCAGCTCAGGGGAGACCAAGGGGATAGGCGAGTGCTCCCCTATGTCCGGCTCGTTCTACAACGACGAGACGCCTGAGACATGCATAGCGGCCCTGCGCTCGGCATTGGTGCCGGCGCTTCTTAAGGAGGACCTGGCATCGCCTCATGACTTCGACCGCATCGCATCACTCATCCCCGGCGACATGTTCGCGAAGGCGGGCCTCGAGATGGGCCTCTGGGACCTGTTCGGCAGGGCCTCCGGCCAGCCGATCTACAGGATGCTTGGGGCAAGCGGCGCGCCGGTGCAGTCCGGCCTTGCAGTCGGGATATATGATACGGTCAAAGACCTGCTAGACAGGATAGAGGCACACTTGAAGGACGGCTATATCCGCGTGAAGGTTAAGGTCAAGCCAGGTTGGGACGAGGAACCGCTAAAAGCCATAAGGAAGAAGTTCGGCGGAATAGAGCTCATGGTGGACGCAAACGCTGCATACACAATGGAGCACCTTGAGGACCTGAAGAAGCTCGACAAGTTCAGCCTCATGATGATAGAGCAGCCCCTGGCGGCCGATGCCCTGGAGGATTCGGCAAGGCTCCAGGCGCATCTGCGCACGCCCATCTGCATTGACGAGAGCGCCGACTCGCTCGCCTCAGTTGAGCGCGCAGTAAAGCTCGGCGCCGCAAGCATAGTGAACATCAAGCTCCAAAGGGTCGGAGGCTTCGGCCCCGCGCTGAAGATGCACGACTACTGCCTCGCAAATAAGATCCCCGTCTGGTGCGGCTACATGCCCGAGCTGGGCATATCAACAGCAGCCGGCCTACACATATCAGGTCTTCCGGGCTACATCTACCCGGGTGACCTTGAGCCCAGCCTCAGATGGTTCATCGACGACATAACGGAGGAGCCAATAACCCTTAGCGAGCCTGGCTATATAGATGTGCCGCAGGGATCGGGCCTCGGCCTCGGCCTCGACATGGCGAAGGTCGTAAAGTACAAGGTCTGGTCAGAACTGCTTCAAGGTTAGGAGGTAGCATCATGGCAGAAAGCATCAGGAAAGCATTCCGCGACAAGGCATACGGCAAGGTGTTCCCCGCGGTGCCCACCCCCTGGACCAAGGAAGGAAGGCTCCATGAGGCGGCGCAGGCGAAGTACGTCGAGCATATGGCGAAGACAGGAGCAGGAGGCGCCGCCGTCTGGGCGCATACCGGCCGCGGCCTTCACATCCCGAGGGAGGCGCGCCTGAAGGTCATGCGCTCCTGGCGAGATGCATTCTCGGACGGAAGGCTCATCATAGCCGGAGTGGGCGCATATCCTGATATGGCCCTCGGCGATGCCGCCATGAAGGCGAAGTTCATCGAGGATACCAAGGTGATGGCTGAAGATGCCGTGAACTGCGGCGCGGACGCCTTCCTCTCATACGCTCCCATTGCCTGGAGGGACGCCCCCGACCAGGACGAGAAGGTGTACGAGTACCATGAGCTCCTGGCAAGCTACGGCAAGCCCCTGGTGCTCTTCTACCTATACCGCGAGGCGGGCGGCATAAGCTACAGCCCCGAGCTTTTAAGCAAGCTCCTTGCCATCCCTCAGGCGGTAGCAATAAAGGTCGCCACCCTCGACTCAGTCACCACGTTCCAGGACGTGGCGGCGAAGATAAGATGCGAGCAGCCCGACATCACCCTCATCACCGGCGAGGACCGCATGGTCGGCTACACCTATATGATGGGAGCCGGCGCCGCCCTCATAGGAATGGGCTCCGCCTGTACCGACGCGCAGGTCGCCATGACGGACGCATGGTTTAAGGGCGACTACGTGAAGTTCGTGCCCGAAAGCGCCAAGGTGGATGCCTTCTCCGAGGTGACGTTCGCAAAGCCGCTGGACCGCTACATAATACGCATGCTCTGGTCTTTGGTGGCCGAGGGCATAATCCCGGAAGAGGCGGCGAACGACCCGATGGGCCTTGCCATAAGCAAGGAAGAGATAGCGCTTATAAAGCACACGATCGCGGTCAATGGATGGCTTCGCGGCAGATGATCAGGTTCGGAGTAGCCGGGCTATGCCACTTCCACGCGAGGGCGATACTCGACTCCGCCATGAGCCCCGGAAGGCGCGGCGTGCAAGCAGTCTCGATATCGGAAGAGGACGATGCCCTGTATGAGGCCTCCGGCGCCGGATACGGGCTTAAGCGATACAAGGATGCAGCCACAATGTGCGAGCGCGAGAGGCTGGACGCGGTGGCGCTAGTCGAAAGGCCCGACAGGCGGGCCGAGACCGCGATGAGGCTTCTTTCCATGGGAGTGGATGTCCTTATAGACAAGCCAGCAGCGCTCGACATGGAAACGCTAGGCAGGCTCGCAGAAGCGGCGGCCAAGGGGCCGGGGAGGCTCTTCCCGTACTTCACTGTTAGGTACGAGGAGCCGGTCGCAAAGGCCCTCGAGCTTATAAGATCCGGGGCGATAGGGAACGTGAGCTCGTTTACGTCCCTTCGCCCGCACAAGCTGCTGGCTGAAGCGAGGCCGGACTGGTTCTGGGATATGGAAGGCGGAGTCGCGGTGGACCTCGCCATACATGACATAGACATCTACCGCGCAGCCTGCGGGTTCGGGCATAGGATGGAGTTTACGGTATTCGGCGCACAAGGGAGCTTCGGCAAGGCGGCGAGTACGGATCACAAGGGCTTCATAGACAGCTGCCAATTCCTCATGAGGCCGGAGGAGGGCCCCTCGGGGACATTCCTTGCGGACTGGCTGACGCCCCCGGCGGACCCGCGCCACGGTGACTGCGCCTATTTCATAGCCGGCACCGAGGGGCGCATAGAAGCGAGGGGGACAGGCGGGGTGCCCGGAGAGGGCGAGGCGCTAATCTTAGTTGGCGCAGGGAAGGCTCCGACGGCCGTCAAAGGCCATCATGGCGGGAGGCCCGGCATCCTGGACGATTTCTTCGCAGCAAGGCTCGGCGGAAGAGCTTCAGCCTTCGCCCCCGGCTGGGAGGACTTGGTGACGGCAAACGCGATCTCCATTGCCGCGACAGATGCGGCAAGAAGCGGCACAGCAGTCAAGTATAACGGCGAAGTAATCCCCGAAAAGGGGCGGAGGTGCGGCGATGTCCTCGATTAGCATCATTCAGGACGGTACTGACGGAGAGGAGAGGAGCAGGCAGCTGGCAGGCGGCCTAGTAACACTCTCATCCATATCGGCATCGCTCAAGGACGCGGAAAGAAGGGTCGCCGAGTACATACTCGAAAACGCCAATGAGGTCATGTACCTGTCGATTACAGACCTCGCGGAAAGAAGCGGCGCAAGCGAGGCAACGGTATCCAGGCTTTGCAGACGTCTCGGCTACAAGGGCTACCAGGAGATGAAGATATCGGCCGCGATGTCCATGATACCCGAGAAGAAGCAGGTGGACGAGACGGCGACCGAGGCCGACGACGGCTACACGACCTGCACCAAGGTTTTCAACGCGAGCATAAGGGGCTTGAACGAAACCCTTTCCATACTTAAACCGGCTGATTTGGACAGGGCCATAGAAGCACTGGCGAATGCGGAGATGATTGAGTTCTTCGGAAACGGCGGCTCGGCTGCAGTGGCAAAGGACGCCCAGCACAAGTTCGTGAAGACAGGCATACCCACGGCATACTACGAGGACGCCCACATGCAGCTCATGTCGGCATCGCTCATGAAGAGGGGCGAGGTGCTGGTCGCGATATCCTACTCGGGCTCCAACAGGGATCTTTCAGAGGCGATGAGGATAGCGAAGGCCGCGGGCGCTTTCGTGGTACTGGTGACCGGTTTCGCGAAGTGCCCGCTTGCGAAGTACGCCGACGTGAACCTCTGGGTGTCGGCGGGCGAGAAGTTCAAAAGCGAGTCGTCGAGGTCGAGGATAGCGCAGCTTTGCCTGCTTGACGCCCTATACGTCGCAGTGGTGCTCAAGCTGGGCGAAAAGGGGCTGGACAGCCTCAGGAAGACAAGGGAAGCGGTCGCAAGCAAGAGATTCTGATTTTGGAAGTGATTTATCAGATGGCACAGGTCTACGTAAGCTCCACATCCTTCATGACCGGATGCCCCGAGGCGCTTAAAGCGCTGAAGGAAAAGGGGTATGAGATCAAGAGCAACCCCACCGGAAAGCCCATGGAGGGAAAGGCCCTCAAAGACGCTCTATGCGGGTGCGACGGGGTCATCGCGGGGCTGGACAGGTACGACGAGGGGATAATAAGGGAGGCTAATGGCCTCAAAGTCATATCTCGCTATGGTGTGGGAGTGGACAATGTCGATTTGAAGGCGGCGACCGAATCCGGGATAGTGGTGACGCTCACCCCCGGGGCCAACACCGAGGCAGTCGCAGACCTTGCGTTTGCGCTAATGATGGCCTCAGCCAGGAACATAGTGAAGGCGGACAGGCTCACCAGGGAAGGCGGCTGGCCTAAGATGCTGGGCGGCTCCGTATGGGGAAAGACCGTGGGGGTACTTGGCACAGGGGCCATAGGCAGGTCCTTCGCAAGGAGGCTCGCCGGCTTTTCAGCGAAGGTGCTGCTGTTCGACGTAAGGCGAGACGAGGAGTTCGCTTCAAGTGTGGGCGGCAAGTACGTGGCTCTAGACGAGATGCTCTCCGAGTCCGACTTCATCTCGGTCCACGTGCCTCTTAATACGGCCACCAAGGGGCTCATCGGAAGGCGCGAGATATCCATGATGAAGCCGACCTCATACATCATAAACACCGCAAGAGGCGGCATAGTCGACGAGGAGGCGCTCGCAGACGCGCTGGAAGAGGGAAAGATCGCAGGAGCCGGCATAGACGTCTTCGTGCACGAGCCGCCCGTGGGATCTAGGCTCGCGCTCTCGGACAAGGTGGTAATGACGCCGCACATGGGCTCATACACGAGGGAGGCTGTCGCCATGATGGGCATGATGGCAGCCACGAACCTCATAGACGCGCTTGACGGGAGAAGGCCGCAGTTCGTGGCCAATCCCGAGGTCTACTCTAAAAGCTGAGGAGGTCGGAAGTTGGAGAAGGGAAGGGAAAAGGTAAGAGTCGGCATAGTCGGCTCGAAGTTCGCCGCCGGGCTTCATGCCCGCGCTTACGCAAGGTGCAAGGATGCCGAAGTGGTGGCAGTAGCCGCCCCTGACAACCTGCATCAGTTCGCAGACGAGAACGGAATCAGGAACAGATACGACGACTACAGGGTGATGCTGGCCCAGGAGAAGCTGGACCTGGTGAGCATCTGCGTGCCCAACTTCCTTCATTACCAGGTGGCCATGGACTGCGCCGAAGCGGGCGTCCACGCCATAAGCGAGAAGCCTCTTGCGACGAAGCTCGAGCACGGCGTCGCCATGGTGAAGAAGTTCGAGGAGAAGAATCTTAAGCTCTTCTACGCGGAAGACTGGCTCTTCGCGCCCGCAATAAGAAGGGCGATGGAGATAGTGAAGGAAGGGGCCTTGGGGGACATCTTCTTCATCAAGGCGAAGGAGACCCACAACGGCTCGCACTCGCCTTTTGCCGCGAAGCTCTCCACCTGCGGAGGAGGCTCGATGATACACCTCGCGGTGCATCCGGCGGTGTTCATCACGCTTCTTGCAGGCTCGAAGGCCTGTGAGGTCGCGTCGATGTGCACGGGAGGCCTTGAGGACAACTACGTGCAGAAGCACTTCGAGGGCGAGGACTGGGGAGCGTCAATCATAAGGTTCGAAAACGGAGTCCGCGCCCTGATAGAGGGCAACTACATAACCTTGGGAGGCATGGACGACAGGATAGAGATCTACGGCTCCAAGGGGAACCTGCACATAAACCTCACCCAGGGCTCGCCCATATCCGTATACAGCACCGCCGGCTACTCCTACGTGGTGGAGAAGGCCGACATGTCGACCGGCTGGACCAGGCCCGCAGTCGACGAGGAGGCGAACCTCGGCTACGTGGACGAGATAAACGCGTTCGTCAGGGCGGTCAAGGAGGACCTGCCGGCGCCGTTCGGCGGAAGCGGCAGGGACGGGCTGGAGGCCCTTGCTATAATCGTCGCATCATACGAATCGGCGAAGCAGAAGAGAAGCGTCAATCCCCAAGATTTGTTGAAGGAGCTGATGTAATTGAGCGCACCAAAGATCAAGTTCGCAGGCCTTGAACTCAAAAACCCCTTCGTGGTGGCATCGGGCCCCGTTTCCTCCTCCTTGAGGAAGGTCAAGAAGTGCGAGGAGATGGGAGCAGCCGGCGTCTCCCTTAAGCTTACCCTGCAGAAGCAGCCCTGGAAGGCCCAGCTGAGAATGTATTCCATCCCCGGCGAGGTCAGCATCGTCTGCCACGACAAGAGGCTGGACGAGGATGAGGGAATAGAGCTCATCACGAAGACCCGCGAGGAGACCGACCTCGTCATATTCGCTAACATGGGCCACATAGGCGAGGACCTGGAAGGCTGGCAGAGGCTCGCGCTGGAGCTTGAGAAGGCCGGCGCGCACGCCCTCGAGCTCAACCTTATCTGCCCGAACCTCACATTCTCCCAGAAGCGCATGGGGCAGGCCGTGTCCTCCTCCTACGGCGCGGCCGCGGGACAGAACCCCGAAGCCTGCTACAAGATAGTGAAGGCCCTGAAGGAAGTAGTGAGGATCCCCGTAATACCCAAGCTCACACCCAATGTAGGCAATATCGCCGACACAGCCATCGCCTGCGAGGAAGCGGGAGCCGACGGCCTGTGCCTGGCGGGTGGCCAGTCAGCACTTCCCAGAGTGGACATCGAGCACGGCGGAAAGCCCGCATACCCGCTTCTTGACGGCGCATCGTTCGGAAGCCTGGGCGGTCCCGTCGCCCTCACCCAGTCCTTCGCGCTAGTCGCCCAGGCCGCAAGGGCCGTGAAGATCCCCATCATCGGAGGAGGCGGCCTTGCCACATGGCAGGACGGCGTGAACTTCATGATGTGGGGCTCTACCCTCGTCACCGCCTGCACCGAGCCCATGTGGAGGGGCTTCGGCGTCATAAGGGACATCGTCGACGGTATGGAGAGCTTCAGGGCAAGCCACGGCTACAAGAGCTACGCCGACATGACCGGCCTGTCCCTCGAGTACCTCAAGGCCAGCAAGGAACTTAAGCCCGACCAGGGCGTCGCAGTAATTGACCACGACGCCTGCATCAACTGCATGAACTGCGTCGAGCTCGGCCACTGCGACGCCATCACCGAGAAGAACGGCTCGCCCGTCGTCGACGAGTCGCTCTGCGTAGGCTGCGCCATATGCCTCGAGGTATGCCCGGTGAAGTGCATATCCATGAGGATGCAGGGCTAGAAAGGCAGATTACAGGGAAAGGGGGACGGCGCATGCTGGATCACAGGAACAGCTATCTCGACGTGCAGAATGCTAAGCCCGACCTCGCCATATTCTCAATCGGGGCAATCGAGCAGCACACCGCGACGCTGCCGCTGGGCACCGATATGATGATAGGCGGCGAGATTGCCAGAAGGGTCGGCGAGAGGCTTGACGCATATGTCGTCCCCACCATCCCGTTCGGCACAAGCTACGAGCACAGGGGCTTTCCCGGGGCGGTCTACATGAGGCCGGACACTTTGTATCGGGTGGTCAAGGAGATGATCTGCTCGGTATATGATTCCGGGATAATGAAGGCAGCGGTCATACTTGGCCACGGCGGCCTCTGGATGGTGAAGCCCGCGATAAGGGACCTCAATTACGAAAGGCCGGACGGCACGGCGATATGGGTCTCGCCATTCGAGCTTGCGGCATCGAAGCTCATAGGCGTCATCGACTCGGTAGGCAAGGAGACACACGCGGGCGAAGTGGAGACTTCCTGCATACTTGCCATAGACCCTGAAACGGTGAGGATGGAGCATGCCGCAGACTGCGTGCCCGACGTCGGCAGGGAATTCCTGGACTATGTGCCAATGAAGGCCATCAGCCCGAAGGGCATGTGGGGCTGCCAGACGTTTGCGACAAGGCAGAAGGGCGAGAGGATACTGGAGATAAGGGCCGAGGCGACTACTGAGTACATAAAGGACACTTTCGCCAGGCTCGAGCGGATCAAGAAGGGGGCGGGGCAGTGTTAGACCACAGGAGCAGCTATCTGGACGTCGAGAAGGCGAAGCCGGAGATCGCCCTGTTTTCGATAGGGGCGATTGAGCAGCATACGGCGGTCCTGCCGCTTGGCACCGACACGATGATAATCGCGGAAGTGGCGGCAAGGGTGGGAAAGAGGCTGGGGGCCTACGTCGTGCCCACAGTGCCGTTCGGCACGAGCTACGAGCACAGGGGCTTCCCGGGCACGGTGTATGTGAGGCCCGACACCCTGTACAAGCTGGTGAAGGAGATGATTGTCTCCTGCTACGACGAGGGCATAAAGAAGGCAGCCGTGATATTGGGCCACGGGGGACTATGGGTGGTCAAGCCCGCCATCAGGGATCTCAACTACGAAAGGCCTGACGGCACGGCGATATGGCTCTGCCCGTTCGACAAAGCCGCAGGGCTTCTTAAGGGCACCATAGACACCATAGACAAGGAGATACATGCAGGAGAGTTCGAGGTCTCGTGCATCATGGCCATCGACCCGGAGTCGGTGAAGATGGAGCACGCAAGGGACTTCGAGCCAGACGCAGGGCGCGAGTACCTGGACTACGTGCCCATGAAGGCGATAAGCCCCCGCGGCACCTGGGGGCACCAGAGCCACGCTAACCCCGAGAAGGGCGCGAAGGCCCTGGAATTACTTACTGTGGCGACGGCGGACTACATAAAAGCGACGTTCGCGAAACTAGACAGCATAAAGGCTGAACAAGGAGGGGTAGTATGAGAAGAGTCCTGACAGTAATCGCGTGCATAGCCCTGCTGGTATCGGTGGGCATCAGTTCGTTCGCGGCCCCCGAGCCTATCGTCATCGGTTTCATCACGGCGCTTACCGGATCTACAAGCCTCTGGGGCAACCAGGAGAGAAACGGCGCTGTCCTCGCGGCTGAGGAGATCAACGCCAAGGGCGGCATCCTCGGAAGGCAGATCAAGCTCATAGTCTATGACCACAAGGGACAGCCCGCAGAGGGAGTCTCCGCATACCGCAGGCTCGTCGACGAGGACAACGCAGTGGTCGTCGGCGGAACCCACTTCAGCAACATAAGCCTTGCGATAGCACCCGTCGCCGAGCAGAAGAAGGTACCGATCATCGGCCAGGCCATAGAGCCCAAGGTGACGGTCCCCGAGCCCGGCAAGGTCAACCTCTACAGCTTCCTCGCCCAGCCCTCCTCGACGCAGCAGGGCCAGATGATGGCGCGCTTCGCCTATGAGAACCTGGGCGGCAAGACCGCGGCATGCCTCGTGGACAAGTCCAACTCCTACTCGACCTCGCAGGGCGAGGCGTTCAGGGACTACTTCACGGCGCTTGGCGGCACCATAACCAACTACGTCGAGTATGCGGCGGGCACGGTGGACTACAAGGCGTTCTTGACCCAGATAAAGGCCAAGAACCCCGAGATACTCTATCTGCCCCAGTACGCACAGCCCGGCGGACTCCAGGTCAAGCAGGCAGTGGAGCTCGGCATAAAGGCCAAGGTCGTCGGCTCCAACAGCCTCTCGGACCAGAACTACATCGACGCCTGCGGCGGCATAGTGAATGCAGCCGGAACCCATCACCTGTTCAACGTGAACTTCGCGGACCCCAAGTTCGCCCCGTTCCTCAAGGCATATGAGAAGAAGTACGGCGAGGCCGTCCAGACCTATCACACCGTGTTCGGATATGACGACATCTACCTCATCGCCAAGGCAATCGAGAACGCCGGCAAGGCCGAGCCCGAGGCGATCAGGACCGCCCTCGAGAACCTGAAGAACGTGCCCATCCTCGCAGGAGACGGCATGTTCACCATGAACCCCGCGACCC
>CAZHKX010000012.1:0-24171 GCA_964532805.1 uncultured Clostridia bacterium | reverse complement strand
GTGAGAGGGAAAGGTGAAAACGATGGCGCACGAGATCAACGACAGCAATTTCAAGACTGAGGTTCTGGAACACAAGGGGCTGGTGCTTGTAGACTTCTGGGCCCCCTGGTGCGGCCCGTGCCGTATGCAGGGCCCTGAGCTCGACAAGCTTGCGACGCTAAATTCAGAGGTCAAGATCTGCAAGGTGAACGTGGACGACTATGTAACCACCGCACAGCAGTACGGAGTGCAGAGCATCCCCACGCTGATCTTC
The DNA here is from genome assembly GCA_964532805.1 of uncultured Clostridia bacterium. Lineage (GTDB taxonomy): Bacteria > Bacillota > DTU025 > DTU025 > MWDF01 > MWDF01. The sequence goes on along the minus strand of CAZHKX010000012.1, from coordinate 23,918 downwards.
TTCAAGGACGGCAAGGCGGTAGACAAGATGGTCGGCGTCACCAACGCCGTTACGCTGGATTCGAAGGCGAAGAACCTGGCGAAGTAATAAGGCACGCGACGGGAGGCGTCAACGCCTCCCGTCAGCACATACAAGCGAAGCGAAGGAGGAAGCGGCATGAAGAGGAACTTAGTACGCGCATTATCGGTGGCAGCAGCCCTTGTCCTGATGCTGTCGCTGGCCGGCTGCACCCTGGTGTTCCATGTGGTGGGCTCGGAGGATTTTTACGAAGTTGATAGCACCGGAGTCATCGGCGGGCCGATCGAAGTGGACGTGACGGTAAAGGGCCTGTGGCCGATATGGCCAGATACCCTGACCCTTGTCATCGCGGGCACGGTGAACCCTGTCAGCGTATCCGATGCGGGAGATCCCGAGGACGTGATATGGGCGAACAACATCGAGCTAGCGATATATGATGAGCTGTTGGATGGGGGAGATAATGAGTTCAGCGACCTATATCCGGAAGGCCCCCTGACAGACGACAAGTTCAAGGTGATTGCCGAGATGGATATCCCGAACTGGAAAGAGTACCTACAGTCTAGCGGTGGCAATGCAGCCGTCACTGTTACCGACATCTCTTTGCAGCTGCTGATGCCCGAGCAGTATCCGCTGTTAGTAGATGCGCTTGTCAATGCCTGCGGGCACATCCCCGCCGACAACGACGTGGAGGTCCAGCTTAGCGGCACGCTTGTCAATGCCGAGAAGAACAAGCTGGTCGGAGACCTGCTAATCGGCGTGCTTCTTAACGGAAACGGCACTTTGATACCGGAGTAGGAGGACTCTTCCAAACGAAAGCCCGGGGCTTATCGATAAGCCCCGGGTTTTCGTTTATACCGCGTTTGAATGGGGGCAGCTTCAATCGGTAGGAAAACGTTTGAAGGAAAAATGCTTCGTATGTGGAAGTAATATAATGCGGAAATAAAAGAAAAGGAGGCAAGGCAATGTCGAGGAAAGCTTTCAGGATAATATCGGGCATGGCAGTGCTTCTGCTCGCAGCATCCCTGTCTGGGTGCTTCTTCGTGTTCACGATCACAGGGTCGGATACATACTCAGTCTATCCGTCTGGACTTGCCGGCGGGCCTGTGATGGTCGAAGTCACCTGGAAGGGCTTCATCCCCAGGTGGCCTGACGTGATTGTGCTGACAATCAGCGGGATCGTCCATAACGGCAGCTTCACATCCGAGCAGATAGACGACGCTGCGGACGCGATATCCGGCACGGTTTACGACCATCTGGACTTCGACACTTACAGCGGTTCAGCTAACGAGGGGAACCCCTTCTGGGTGATAAAGGAGATAGCCGTACCGAACTTCTGGTCGCTGCTTCCACTGGATGCGGGTAGGGCTCAGCTAGATCCTATAGAACTTGAGCTTAGCGACGTGCTCGGCGAGGAGTTCTATCAGGATTTGATCGACGAGTTCGTGCTCCTTTGCGACGTCGAGTTCGATGTCTCCACATGGGTGGAGCTGAACCTGGGGGGAAGCATCGAGACTTCAACAGGAAAGGTTATAGGGACCCTCGACTGCGATTTCGAGCTCTACGGCACTGACGTACCGTAAAGGGGTGATGGTGATGGCAATGGTAAGCAAGGCGACCTTCAGGGTCGTCCTTTGCCTCTTGCTTGCAGCCTCGATCCTATCCTTGTCCGGCTGCTCGGTGAAGTTCACGCTCGTAGGTGCCGACAGCTACGTGATCATGCCTGATGGGGATGTCTTGAACGGTTCTCTTGAGGAATCCGAGATTGAAATCGAAGTGCTGACGAGCGGAAGCGGGCTTAAGGGACCGGTCTCGATGGACATCGAAATCTAGGGCCTCTTTTTGGGTGACAGCGACCGGGTGGCGATCGGAAACTACATCAAGGGGGATCTCGGCTTTGATTCCGTCACCTTCGATGCTGCAACCGACACTTTCCATATAACGGGCGAGTATGGCATAGACGATTTCTGGACGGGATTGGGCATCACATCAGTAGGATTGACCCTGGGGCCCTTCATAGTCCCCTTAGGTGACATCATAGGGGATATCGAGGCGGCTACGCTGGTAGAGTGCATAGTGGAAGTCGAGAACTCGCTCATGGGCGAGGGAAGCACCATCGATTTTGAGTTAAGCGGTGTCCTAAGAGAAGTTGGTGGTTCCAAAGTCGGGACTTTCATCCTTTGGCTTGACGCGATCAATCCGGTCTAGGAAAGGTAAAGGGAAGAGGATGCGGCCGGGCTGGCAAGCGCTGAGCCCGGCCGCATCCTTGCATTCGACATGTCGTCGCCTTTGTGCTAATTTATCTTGGTAATACAACTCCGGAGGGGAAAGTGAAGATAGACATCAAGACTCTCACAAGGGCTGCTGCCATCGCGGCGATATATGTCGCTCTATGCCTGGCACTGGCGCCGATATCATACGGGCCGCTGCAGGTAAGGATATCAGAGGCGATGACGCTTCTTCCGATGATATGGCCAGAGGCAGTGATGGGGCTTTCCGTAGGTGCCCTTATTGCAAACCTCATGGGCCCGGTAGGCATTATCGACGTGGTCTTCGGTACATTAGCCACCCTCATCGCGGCATTGGTCACACTCAGGTTCAGGGGCAAGCTTGCAGGCTATGCGGCCCCGATAGTTCTAAACGGTCTCTTAGTGGGAGGATACCTCCCGTTCGTGTACGGGATGCCCTACGTGGCCCTTTGGGGGATGGACCTTACGGTGCCGGCTTCCATGTTCGCAGTCGCGGCAGGCGAGGCCGTCGCAGTGCTGGCGATCGGCATACCCCTTCTGGGCATGGCGAGGCGGATCGGGCCGGCCAAGAGATGAGGAGGGTGTCTTTCATCACCCTGGGCTGCAAGGTCAACCAGTATGACACCCAGTCCATGCAGAAGGCGTTTTCGGACAGGGGCTTCATCGTAGTCGGCGAGGACGAGCCGGCAGACGCTGTCATCGTCAACACCTGCACAGTGACAGGGGAGGCCGACAGGAAGTCCAGGCAGATGATAAGAAGGGCGGTCCGCAGGAACCCGGCCGCGCTTGTAGTGGCAGCTGGCTGCTTCGTCCAGGGAAACCCCGTTGCCGCAAGGGCTATCGCGGGAGTGGCGATTACAGCCGGGGCAAACGACAGGCTGGGGCTCGTTGACGCCGTCGCCGGCGCGCTGGATGCGCAGCAGGCCGACGGTATAAGCCTTGTCGGGGACATCTCCGGCTTCGGGGGATATGAGGAGATCGCGGCAGAGGGCATGGACGGCATGTCCAGGGCATACCTTAAGATCGAGGACGGCTGCGACGCCTACTGCTCTTACTGCTATGTGCCTTATGTCAGGGGCCATGTAAGAAGCAGGAGCATAGAAAGCATAGCGGAGGAGGCCGGAAGGCTGGCTGGAGCAGGCTATGCGGAAGTAATCCTCACAGGCATACATCTGGGATGCTATGGGAAGGACTTCGGCGGGAAGCCGAGCCTTGCCGACGCTGCGAGGGCTGTCTCAAAGGTGGCAGGCATCAGGAGGGTGAGGATATCCTCGCTGGAGCCCACCGAGCTTACGGAAGAGCTACTTGTGCTGTTCGAAGAGGAACCGAAGCTTGCCAGGCACCTGCACCTGCCGCTGCAGTCGGGAGACGATTTGATACTTCGCGCCATGAACAGGCACTACGATTCGGGCTTCTACGTCAGCGCAGTGGAGTCTGCCAGGAAGCGCCTTGGCGACATAGGGGTCACAACCGACATAATCGCAGGCTTTCCGGGAGAGACCGAGGAGATGTTCGAAAACACCCTTGCCTTGGTGAGAAAGCTCGGCTTCATGCATGTTCACGCCTTCCCGTATTCGATAAGGAAGGGGACTCCTGCGGCGATTATGCCGGGGCAGGTCCCTGAGCATGCCAAGGCGGACAGGGTCAGGCGCTTAATCGAGGAGGCTTCACTTTCGAAGGAGCGCATACTTGGTGCGATGGAGGGAAGGATTTTCGAAGTGGTGCTCGAATCGGAGATTAAGCAGGGGACTGACGGGACGGCCTACGAGGGATATACAAGCGAGTACGCCAGGGTGAGATTCACGTCAAAGGACGAGCCGTCAGGGATGGTCTCCGTGCTCATCGATGGCCACTCAGGCGAGTATGCCACGGGCAGGGCCATAAGTAGCTTATAGAAGGGCGGAATGGCGATGGAAGACTGCATCTTCTGCAAGATAGCATCGGGCAAGCTCGGGACGCTCGTCTACGAGGACAGCGAGCTTGCCGCCTTCAGAGACATAAACCCGGAGGCGCCGGTGCATATACTCATCGTGCCGAAAAAGCACATAGGAGATCTTAACGAGCAGGGTTTGGACGGCAGGCTGATCGGGAGGATGGCTGAGGCCGCCGTAAGCCTTGCTGCATCCGAGGGGATAGCCGGGGGCGGGTACAGGCTGGTGATTAACTGCGGGGCGGACGCAGGGCAGAGCGTGAGGCACATACATATGCACCTGCTGGGCGGAAGGAAATTCGGCTGGCCTCCGGGTTGATGTTTTATTGACAATGCGGGGCGATTAAGTTAACATTTTAAAAGAACTTGCATCTGCAGGTCATACGGATCAGCTGAACCAGCAGACCGTGAATCCAAACCCGGAGGGAGGGGAGTCCGTATGGCAGAGGTTAGAGTAGGTAAGAACGAGACGCTCGACAGTGCGCTGCGCCGCTTCAAGCGACAGTGTCAGATGTCCGGTGTTTTGGCTGAGATACGCAAGAGGGAGCACTACGAAAAGCCCAGCGTAAAGAGGAAGAAGAAGTCCGAGGCAGCCCGCAAGAGGCGGTATCGCTAATAAGAGCATGGGCGCTGGGCGAATGCCCGGCGTTTTTCTTTTCGAACGGCCGGGGCAATCGGCGCGTTTTTTATTTTATAGGCCCTTTAATTGCTATAATGTAATGGGATGGAATCCCCTTCATACGGATAGAGGTGGAGCGGAATGAGAAGGGTCATTTGGTCGGCTCTGGTGGTTGCGGCGGTGTTACTGGCCGCGTTCACATTCTCGTCTGCCGCAGCAGAGGGCGGAGTGTTCGTCGTGCCCGTGAAGGGAGACATCGACGACGGCACATACATGTTCATAAAAAGGGCGCTTGAGGAGGCCGAGCAGGGAAAGGCGGCAGCCCTCATCATAGACATAGACACCTATGGCGGGCTAGTCGACGCCTCCAACAAGATAAGAGACGAGATACTGGAAAGCAGCGTCAAGACCATAGCCTTCGTGAACCAGAAGGCATGGTCTGCAGGCGCGCTCATTGCGATAAGCTGCACCGAGCTGAGGATGCAGAGCGCTTCTTCCATAGGCGCCGCCGAGACCAGGCCGGCTGAGGAGAAGTACATCTCGGCTTACAGGCAGCAGTTCGAAAGCACCGCAGAGGTGCGTGGCAAGGACCCTGATATCGCAGGCGCCATGGTGGACAGCGACATCGCGGTAGAGGGCATCAGCGAGAAGGGCAAGATACTGACCTTAGGCGCGGCTGATGCCGAACGCATAGGTTTTACCGACGGGGTGCATGCAGGCATCGAAGAGCTGATAGCGGCAGCCGGCCTTGAGGGTTTGGAGCGCATCGACATCGCGATGAACAACAGCGAGAGGCTGGGGCAGTTCCTGACAAGCCCCGTGGCCTCGGAGCTTCTGCTGGTGCTCGGCGTAGTGGGCCTTATAGTCGAGGCGTTCATGCCGGGCTTCGGGATATTCGGTGGCATTGGCGTAGTAAGCTTCGCCCTGTTCTTCTACGGAAGGCTTATCACCGGTATGGCCGGCTTCGAGATAGTCGTGCTGTTCGTGGTGGGGCTGGCGCTTCTAATCATCGAGCTCTTCATCCCGGGCTTCGGGGTGCTGGGCGTATCGGGGTTGATCGGCATATTCGCAAGCTTCGTCATGTCATACCCGACTGCTAGGGAGGCGCTTATCTCAGTCAGCATCGCGCTGGCCTTCGCCATCGCGACGATAATCATACTCGTAAGGACTCTCGAGAAACGGGGCATCAAAGGCAACAGCCTCTTCGGCAGGCTCATACTTACCGAGGTGACAGGAAGGAAAGTGCTCCCCGACAAGCCATCCCAGAAAGTCTTAAACGGGCTCTCCGCGGGGGATGTCGGGACGGTCTATTCAACGCTCAGGCCGGTTGGCACAGCCTACTTCGGGGAGAGCAAGGTAGACGTGATGTCTGACGGCGAGTTCATAGAGCCGGGCGCCAAGGTCCGCATAGTCAGGGTGGAAGGCGCCAAGGTGATGGTCAGGAAGGTGGCTGCCGAGGGCGAACCTTCCAGGGAGGTGTGAGTTTTGGATGACGGCGCTTTCATCATAATCGCCATCCTTGCAGCTGCGGCAGTATCGGCCGTGCTCATCTTCAAAAGGGCCGAGCTGTCCTCGAAGATTGAGCCAAAGCCGGCAGGGGCATCGGAAACAGGCATCCCGGCTGAAGGTGACAAGGCTGTGGTGTCGAAGACATTAAGGCCCATAGGGGTCATCGATGTGGCGGGAAGGCCGTTCGAGGCCACCTCCGAGGGGGAGTTCATAGAACCCGGCACCGAAGTGACCGTAATCGGAAGGCTTGGCGGTAGGGCTCTGGTTAGGAAAGCCAAAGGGCAATAAAGATAAGGAGGCACAGGCAATGGAGTTCATAGTGATCTTCTTCCCCGTAATAGTCTTCATATTCCTGATCCTGCTCCTGAATTTCATACCGGTCGGGCTGTGGATATCGGCCCTTGCGGCCGGAGTCAGGGTAGGCCTGTTCACCCTAGTGGGTATGAGGCTGAGGCGCGTATCGCCGGCAAGGATCATCCTGCCGATGATAAAGGCAGTGAAGGCAGGCATCCCCGTCAGCGTGGACAAGCTTGAGGCCCATCATCTGGCAGGCGGCAACGTAGACAAGGTGATAGACGCGCTCATCGCAGCCCAGAGGGCCAATATCACGCTTACTTTCGAGAGCGCGACCGCCATCGACCTTGCAGGCAGGAATGTCCTCGAGGCAGTGCAGATGAGCGTCAACCCCAAGGTGATAGAGACTCCCGTCGTGGCGGCTGTCGCAAAGGACGGAATCGAGCTTAGGGCCAAGGCGCGCGTCACGGTCAGGGCGAACATCGAAAGGCTGGTCGGAGGCGCCGGCGAGGCCACCGTCATCGCAAGAGTCGGCGAGGGCATCGTCACGACCGTAGGTTCGGCCGAAAGCCACAAAGTGGTCCTTGAGAACCCCGATATGATATCCAGGACTGTGCTTTCGAAGGGCCTGGACATAGGCACGGCATTCGAGATACTCTCCATCGACATAGCGGACGTGGACGTCGGCCGCAACATAGGCGCAAGGCTTCAGATGGACCAGGCCGAGGCGGACAAGAACATCGCGCAGGCCAAAGCGGCCGAAAGGCGCTTCGCGGCCCTTGCCGTGGAGCAGGAGATGAAGGCCAGGGTGCAGGAGATGAAGGCCAAGGTCGTGGAGGCCGAGGCGGAAGTGCCCAAGGCCATGGCATCGGCGCTCAGGGAGGGCAAGCTCGGCGTCATGGACTACTACAACATGCTCAACATCCAGTCTGATACCCAGATGAGGGAGAGCATCGCAAAAGTAGGACAGAAGGGCCCCGGACTTGAGGAGATCTCCTCGGAGAGCGGCAAGTAGCCCGTGAGGCATGAAGCCGGAGTAAGGAGGTGCAACCTCCATGGATGATCTTTTTTCGTTCATCCCTCTGATTATGGGGCTGTTCTGGTTCATTTTCATAATCTCCCTGGTGGGGAAGTTCGTAAAGGCGATAAAGAAGGCCGCTGAAGACGGCAAGGGAAAGGGCTTCGACCCGCAATCGGTGTCTCAAAGGCTCCAGGAGCTCAGAAAGATGCTGGAGGAGAAGGCCCAGCAGGAGGCCAGTGCGGAAGCAAAGCCGCAGAAGGCCGCCATGCCGTCGGAGAGGCTGGATACTATGAGGTCTGAAAGGCCGGCTGCCAGGCCGCAGGCAGGAGCACCCAAGTCCGGGCGATCCAGGTTCGAGGATTATACCGCCCCTGCGCAAGCAGAGTATGAGAGCATGGAAGGGCGGGCGATGGGCGAGGAGCTGCCGGAAGAGCATGTGGGAAGCCTCGAGGGCACATCAAGTGAAAGCCTGTCCGAGAGCCTGAACAAGGACAAATACGGAAGCCTGACTCCATTCCAGCAGCAGCTGATGTCCGTGGATGCATCTCATGAATCCTCCGAGGGGCACGCTTCCGAGGAGAGCGGCCTGTGGAAATCGGACGACATGTGCGATGCCTGGGGGGACATGTCCGAGGGCAAGGAAGGCGCAGGGATGGAATCCGACATGCTCTACCTCGGAATGAGGGGCGAGGCTGCAGAGGTGGACCTTGTCGGCGGAATCAACATGAAAGAGATGGCGGACGCCATCGTTTGGTCAGAGATAATGGACAAGCCGATAGGCAGGAGGCGCCCCGGCGCTTATGGCATCGGAAGGCACTACTAGCTTAACCCCAGTGTAACTGAAGGGCCGGCCGGGGAGACCTCCGGCTGGCCTGACGGGCGAAAGGAAGCGGAGGTCGGGAAGATAGAGAAGGAAGCAAGATTCACCGTCTATGACGCGTCTGAAGCGTCGCTCGTGTTCGGCACGGGCGACGACATATTGCACCTTCTGGAGGCGGAGCTGGGCATAAGCGCCAATTCCAGGGGCGCCGAGATATTGATAAGGGGCGAGGAGGAAAGGGTCGATACGGCCCTTGCCGTGCTCGAGGACATAAGAAACGTGGTCAGGGCCGGAAACAGGGTCAGCGTGAGGGATGCAAGGCATGCGCTAAACCTTGCTTCAGGGGGCAACGGGTCATCGCTTATGAGTGTGTTCAGTGACGTGGTGCAGGTCACAAACAGGGGCAAGCAGATAAAGCCGAGGACCCTTGGGCAGAAGATCTACATCGACGCGATACGGGAGAATAGCATGACCTTCGGCATCGGCCCCGCCGGCACCGGCAAGACATACCTTGCCGTGGCAATGGCCGTGGCAGCCTACAAGGCGAAGCAGGTCAACAGGATTATACTGACTAGGCCCGCCGTCGAGGCGGGGGAGAAGCTAGGATTTCTGCCAGGCGACATCCAGGAGAAGGTCGACCCGTACCTTAGACCGCTGTATGACGCCCTTTGGGACATAATGGGCATCGAGGGGTTCGAGAAGCTCAGGGAGAAGGGCTCCCTTGAGATCGCCCCATTAGCCTATATGAGGGGAAGAACCTTGGACGATGCCTTCATAATCCTGGACGAGGCCCAGAACACCACCAGGGAGCAGATGAAGATGTTCCTCACCAGGATGGGCTTCTCCTCGAAGGTGGTCGTGACCGGGGACATTACGCAGATAGACCTGCCGAAGGGCCAGGTATCGGGGCTAGTTGAGGCGGCGCAGGTACTTCCGTCCGTCAACGGCATCGCGGTGGTGTACCTTTCGGAGCTGGACGTAGTAAGGCACGAGCTCGTCCAGAGGATAATCAAGGCGTACGAATCACTTGAGGAGAATAGGAACGGAAGCCTGTTCGTGGCTACTGAGCACGATAAGGAGCAGCAATGAGAAGCATCGGAAGGATAAGGCCGCTTAGCGTCCTTTTCGGTAAGGACAGGCGCGACGGCAGGATACGCGCCGCGCTTTACCTCGCCGTATGGGGCATCTGCTTCATCCTGCTGGCGACGAACCTTACCCCGCCTGCGGTGAAGCTAGAGGTGGGAAAGCCCGCCATGAGGACGGTAACAGCCCACAGGACGGTGGTCAACAGGCCGGCGACCGACGCGCTCAAGGAGGAGGCGAGGAAGAACTTCCTGCTCTCATCGGCAGGAAACCCCTCCTATATGAGCGTGAACCAGACCGTGGCCATCATCGCCGAGACTCACCTGGATGCCTTGTACATTATTCTTACCAAGGCAAGGGTGCTTCAGGCGGATGAGCCGGCCAAGGCTTACTCGGAGGCAGTTAAGGCGATCTCCGCGGCGGGGCTACCTGCACTTGAAAGAGGCAGCCTGGAGAGCCTTCTGAGGATGGAGGACAAGAAGTTCGCCGACGTGATGTCGTCGGTAAAGGCATACTCAGTATCCGTGCTTAAGAACAGGAAGCTGCTGGATGCGAACATCGAACGCGAGAGGGCCCTCACCGAGACCGCGATGGCGGAGCTCGGGCTGGATGAGGCCTCCGTCAAAGTCGCCGCCAAGGTGGCGAACCTGTACATCACAGTGAACTCCTCTGTGGACATGGCGGCACTTGAAAGGGCTGCTGAAGAGGCTGAATCGAATGTCCAGCCGATCTATATCCAAAGGGGCTCGGTGATAGTCAAGCAGGGCCAGATAGTGACCGAGACGCACGTGGACCTCACCTCATCGCTGGGGCTAATGGAAGGCCTGGAGCCCCTGTGGGCGAGGATATCCATAGGCATAGCGACTTTGCTCACCCTTCTGGTGCACTCCGCCTTCCTGAGCTGGCTGGACACGGACGGGATAAGGAACACCAAGAAGCTTGCCCTCATCCTCACCCTGCTTACAGCGGGCGTGTTCATGTCCTGGGCATCCTATAGGTTTCTAGGCAGGTACGGGGCCCTCTACGTGCCAATTGCATTCATAGCCATGACGATAACTCTGATGGTGGACGACAACGCGGGCATCGCCACCGGCTTTGCCAGCATCATCTTCAACGCCTTCATGTTCCAGGGCACGGTGCTTTCGTTCGTGTCCCCTATCGCCGGGCTATTCATCGGCGTTAAGATCGCGAAGGGGAGGGTGGACAGGTTCAGCATAGTGAAAGGAGCCGCCTACATCGCCGCTGCGACTCTCATCGCCGCAGCTTCGGTGGCCGCTTTCTCAGGCGAGAGGCTGGACCCCGCGATGATCCCTTCCGCCATCGTAAACGGGCTTCTCAGCGCCATACTCTGCTTGGGGACGATGCCGTTCGCCGAGGCCGCCCTTGGCCTCTCGTCGCCTTTCAGGCTGCTGGAGATATCGAACCCCGGAAACGAGCTTCTCAGGTCCCTGATGATGAACGCGCCCGGCACGTACCACCACAGCATTATAGTGGGCAACCTTGGCGAGGCGGCCGCGGAGAGGATAGGGGCCGACCCGCTTCTGGTGAGGGCCGCCGCCTTCTACCATGATTGCGGCAAGCTTGAGACCCCTGAGCTGTTTGTGGAAAACCAGTTAAGAAACGATAACGCGCATGACAGGCTGCCCCCCGAGACTTCGGCAAGGCGGATAATCAACCACGTCGCGCACGGGATAGAGCTTGCCAAGCAGCACGGCATACCCGCAGGCGTCATAGACGTGATCGCCCAGCACCACGCGGGATCCAAGGTCTGGTACTTCTATCACAAGGCGCTGGCCCAGCAGGGCAAGATCGAAGACGACTCCGTATTCATGTACCCCGGCCCCAAACCGCAGACTGCAGAGGCCGCGATACTGATGCTCGCCGACATAACGGAGGCGAAGGTCAGGTCCATGAACACCTCCGACCCGCAGGAGATAAGGGAGGCGATCCACAGCCTTGTGAGAGAGAGGCTGTACGGCGGCGACTTGGACGAGGCGCCCCTTACTTTAAGGGACCTTCACATGATAGAGGAGAGCTTCGTCGGGGTGCTGGGAGGGGTGAAGCACGGCAGGATAACATATCCGGGCCAGCTGCCGCTGTTCAAAGGTTCGCCGGACAGGCATGAGCCCCAGGAAGGGCAGCAAGGGGAGGAATGAGCATGAGCACCGTTTCCATAGACATATCTTTCGAGCCCGAGGCGCTGGCCATAAAGGCGGACGGGGCATCGCTGGCTGGCAAGGCCATCACCGCGGCTATAGAGGCCTTCGCGCCGGAGGGCACATACGAGGTCTCCGTGCTCATAACGGACGATGAGAGCATAAGGAGGCTGAACAGGGAGTATCGGGACAAGGACGTGCACACGGACGTGCTGTCCTTCCCGCAGCTTGAGGAGGACGAGCCCGATGGGCCGGAGGAGCTTCCCAGGCTCCTTGGAGACATCGTCATCTCCATGGAGACGGCTTCAAGGCAGGCCGACGAGTTCGGCCACGGAATAGACAGGGAGGTGGCCTACCTTGCGGTGCACGGCGCGCTTCACCTTCTGGGCTATGACCACCTTGAGGCTGACGACAAGGCCGAGATGAGGCTCGCCGAGGAGACGGTGTTAAAGGGCATGGGCCTTGAAAGGATACAGGATCAGGGACAATGACCGCATATTCCGATAGAGGGGTGCTTTGATGGGCATAGACAGGGAGGACCTTCTTATGAGGGCAAGGGCGGCAAGAGCGATGGCATATGCCCCCTATTCGGGCTTCATGGTGGGAGCTGCGCTTCTGGACGCGTCCGGAAGGGTATGGACGGGGTGCAATGTGGAAAACGCCGCTTACGGATGCACGATCTGCGCGGAGAGGACCGCGCTTCTTAAGGCGATATCGGAAGGCACGAGGGACTTTACCGCGATAGCTGTAGTCGGAAGCGGAGGAGGCCCCGCCGAGCCATGCGGGCAATGCAGGCAGACTCTGGTTGAGTTCAACCCGGGACTCGAGGTCATCCTCGAGGACGCCGAGGGCAGGCCGCACTCCCACAGGCTCGACGAGATGCTCCCCTGGTATTTCGGCCCCCAGAGGCTTGAGCCCAAGAAGGGGGCGAAGAGGTAGCGATGGAGAACAAGGTAAGCAAAGAGGAGTTCCGCTCAGGTTTCGTGGGCATGATAGGAAGGCCCAACGTGGGCAAGTCGACGCTTATAAACTCCTTCATCGGGCATAAGGTAGTGATAATTTCCGACAAGCCTCAGACCACGAGGAACAAGATAGCGGCGATCATGAACAGGCCCGGCCTACAGGTCATTTTCCTGGACACGCCCGGCATACATAAGCCCAAGCACCTTCTCGGCAAGATGATGAACAGCCAGGCGAGAAGCGCTGCAAGGGACGTCGACCTCGTGCTCTTCGTTGTGGATGCCAGCATGCCGGGCCATAAGGGGGATGCGTACGTCTCCGAGGAGCTGGCGGCATCAGGCGCGCACGTATGGCTCGTCATGAACAAGTCAGACCTTCTGCAAGAGGGGGCTGAATCGGATTCCGAGGGGATGTTCTCGGAGCTTGCGGGCTTCGAGAGGCACTACCTGGTGTCGGCGCAGACTGGAGCGGGGCTCGGAAGGCTGCTGGATGACATCTGCTCGATGATGGAGCCTGGGCCCATGTTCTACCCGGAGGGCATGGAGCTGGACCATCCCGAGGAGTTCATAGTGGCGGAGCTGGTAAGGGAGAAGGTGTTCCGCCTGACCCGCGACGAGATTCCGCACTCGGTGGCGGTGTCAGTGGAGTCCATGCAGAACAGAGGCTCCGACATCATCGACATATCCGCTGTCATATACGTCGAAAGGGATTCCCAGAAGGGCATCATAATCGGGGCGAAGGGCTCGATGCTGAAGGAGATAGGCACACAGGCGAGGCTCGACATGGAGGCCCTCCTCGGCAACCGCGTGAACCTGCAGCTATGGGTCAAGGTGCGCGACAAGTGGCGCCAGGACGCGGCCCAGCTGGGAAGGTTCGGATACGACGACGGAGGGGAAGAGGTTTGAGCCTTAAGCTGAGCGACTTCGACTATGCGCTGCCGCAGGGGCTCATCGCCCAGACCGCGGCCGAACCCAGGGATTCCTCGAGGCTGATGGTGCTGAAAAGGGGCACCCCGGACATCGAGCATAAGGTATTCAGGGACATTAAGGGATATCTGAGGCAGGGGGACTGCCTGGTATTAAACGATACCAGGGTACTTCCGGCGAGGCTTTACGGCGAGGGCCGGCTAGAGGTGCTCCTTCTGAAGCGCCTGCACGACGACGTCTGGGAGGCCTGGGTGCACCCCGGAAAAAAGTTCAGGCCGGGCGACGAGGTACTATTAAGCGGCGGAAGGCTGAAGTGCCGCGTCGAGGGGATGACGCCGACAGGGGAGCGCTATCTGGCGCTGTCCTCCCCTGAGCCTGTCGACGAGGTCATAGGGCAGACTGGCTACATGCCCGTCCCCCCTTACATCAAGAAGTATCCGGACGACCCGGAGAGATACCAGACGGTCTACTCAAGGCAGACCGGCTCCGCCGCTGCCCCCACTGCCGGCCTTCACTTCACGAACGAACTGCTTGATGAGATAAGGGCGATGGGCGTCGAGACCGCATGGTGCACGCTTCATGTTGGCCTGGGCACGTTCGGCAAGGTGAGCGTGGATGACATCGCCGAGCACAGGATGCATTCCGAGAAGTTCAGCCTTGAAGCGTCGGAGGCCGACAAGATCAACAGGGCGAAGGCGGCCGGCGGGAGGCTCATCGCCGTGGGCACCACTTCGGTGAGGACCATCGAGACCATAGCCGATCAAGAGGGCAGGCTGAGGCAGGATGAGGGGTGGACCGCGGCATTCATCTACCCGGGCTACAGGTTCAAGGCTGTAGACGCCATCATAACGAACTTCCACCTTCCGAAGTCCACGCTCATCATGCTGGTCTCCGCCTTCCACGGGCTTGAGAACACGCTGAAGGCGTATGAAGAGGCGGTAAGGCAGGAGTACAGGTTCTTTTCCTTCGGAGACGCGATGCTAATCTACTAATGCTTTCGGAGGTCAGATTGAGGCCAGTCAGCTACGAGATATTGAAGAAGGATGCAGCGAGCTCGGCAAGGCTGGGTGTGCTGAGGACGCCTCACGGCGACATCCCGACACCCGTCTTCATGCCCGTCGGAACCCAGGCGACGGTGAAGACCATGACGCCAGACGAGGTGAAGGAGTCAGGTGCGGGGCTAATACTAGCCAACACATATCACCTTTACCTGAGGCCTGGGCACAACCTTATCGAGAGGATGGGCGGGCTTCACAAGTTCATGAACTGGGATGGCGCGATACTCACCGATTCAGGGGGGTTCCAGGTCTTCAGCCTGTCGGGGCTTAGGAAGATCAAGCCTGACGGAGTATGGTTCAGCTCCCATATAGACGGCTCCCGCCATTTCTTCTCTCCAGACAAGGTGATGGAAATCGAGATGGCCCTGGGCGCCGACATCGCCATGGTCATTGACGAGTGCATGCCATTCGGCTCCGACAGGGCTTACGCGGAGAAGTCCGTCGCCGCCTCCACCAGGTGGGCCGAAGGATGCAAGGGGGCGCACGACAGGCAGGACCAGGCCCTTTTCGGCATAGTGCAGGGCGGAAGCTTCAGGGACCTGAGGGTCAGGATGGCGCATGAGCTGGCTGGCATGGACTTCGACGGCTATGCTATTGGAGGCCTTTCTGTGGGCGAGAGCAAGCGCGAGATGTACGACGTGATATCATACACCGCCCCCGAGCTTCCGGAGGGGAAACCTCGCTACCTCATGGGAGTAGGCAGCCCCGATGCGATACTGGAGGCGGTGGCGCTCGGCATCGACATGTTCGACTGCGTGCTGCCGACGAGAATCGCCAGAAACGGCACGATCTTCACCTCCAAGGGAAGATTCATAGTAAGAGACGCCGGCTCAGCCGAAGACGAGAGGCCGCTTGATGACGAGTGCGACTGCTATGCGTGCAGGAGCTTCTCGAGGGCTTATATCAGGCATCTTCTGAAGGCCGGCGAGGTACTTGGCATAAGGCTTACGACCATACACAACGTGAGGTTCATGATGCGCTTCATGGAGAAGCTCAGATTATCCATCGAGGAGGGCGGTTTCGGAGCATTCCTCGAGGCTCAGAGGGCGATTTGGAGCGAGAAGGCCTCAAGGTAGGCCGGCTGGGCTCCTGGAACTAGGATGCAGGTACAATATCGGGCAGGAGGTGCGTCATCATGGACAGGTCGGGACTAATCGCGGCCATAGCCTCCAAGTACGGGTGGAAGGTGCATGGGACTGCGGCGATAGGCGAGCTCAACGGCTATTGGTTCTCCGTCTCGCATGCTTCAAAGGGGGCCAACGTCTTAGTCTTCACTTCGGTCTCCGGTCTTCGGGCCCTCGAAGCCACCAGGCTCAAGTCGGTATTGGAGGACAGGGGCGCAGACCTTGGCATAGTCGAGGTAGGCAGCACAGGAAACTCCATATGGCTTAAGCTAAGGGGCAAGGTCAGGCAGGATGAGGCCGAGGAGATGACCGAGCTATCCGTCAGGGCGCTCGCCGGGGAGCTCTCCTACATGGGCCTTAAGCCAGGATGCAACTTCTGCGACTCGGAGGGCCCGCTGAAGGCCTATATGGTGAGTGGCACCGCGGTCAAGATGTGCGAGGACTGCGCGTCAAAACTAGGCGAGCTCGAAAGGGATGGCGCTGCAGAGAGGAAGGATAACAAGGGAAGCTATCTGACCGGGGTGCTGGGCGCAGCCTCCGGCGCCGTCATGGGGGCGATACTCTGGGTGCTGGTGGCAAGGCTGGGGTTCGTGTCCTCACTTGTCGGACTGGTGATGGCCTTCCTGGCGAAGACGGGGTATGAGATGCTTAACGGCAGGAGGGGCAGGGGCAAGGCAGTGATCATCGCGGTGGCTGTCTTCCTGGGGGTCGTAGGGGCCGTATTCACCTTCTACCCGATAGAGATAAGGGAGGCGCTCGGCCCGGAGCTGCCGTTCTCGTTCTGGCTGCAGACGGTCATGATCGGTTTCGTAAACGATAGCGAAGTCTTCTGGCTTATAATGAAGGACCTGGGCATCGGCCTCTTGTTCGCGCTATTAGGAAGCTATGGCATAGTATCCGGGATCCTCAAGGAGGCGAACGCGGCTAAGAAGGGCATAACCGAGATACTCTAGCCGATCCGGACGTTATTAGGTATCGGGCGCAGCCGTGTCAGGGTGTGCCGATAAGCGGATATTGTTAATATCACCCGCGTGCCTTAAAATATAAGAGTTAAGTCAAATCAATCAATGGAGGTATTCAAATGCCAACATCAGGGACCGGCAGCTCGGCGTTCCTTATCATTTGGGTAGTGGCGCTCTTCGCGATGATGTATTTCCTTACGATAAGGCCCCAGCAGCAGCAGAAGAAGAAGCGCGAGGCCATGATGGCATCGCTTAGGAAGGACAACAGGATCATAACCATCGGAGGCCTCAGGGCTGTGATAGTCGACGTCAAGGAAGACGACCTCATCATCAACATCGCCGAGGACAGCTCGCAGGAATTCCTCTGCCGCATCAAGAAGTGGGGCGTAAACGCGGTAGAAGGCAAACCCGAGTTCGCCGAGAAGCCCGCAGAGAAGAAGTCCTGAGGGACCTGGTAACAAAGGGGAGGCTCCTCTTATGATCAAGAGGCTGTCGATTCTGGCAGTTCTTATTATCCTTTTCTCGGTCGCGGCCGCTCCAGGAGTGGGGGCGAACACCGCGGCCGAGACTACGGCTGCCGCTTATGTGACGGCTTTCCAGAAGGGCAGCTGGGCTGAGGCCAAGATGCTCGCCGCAGACGTGGCTCTGAGCTTCGTCGAGTTCGTCGAGGCCAAGAAGGGCAGCACCGACGGCTTCAAGTCGATCGAGAAGGTCGAGTCGGTGCAGACGGGCGACAGCATCAGGGTCAAGGTATACTACGTTAACGGCGCCGGCAGGCTTGTGCCCAGGTATGTCAAGGTAAGAAGCATCAGCGTCGGCAAGAACGCGGTCGTAGACGACAGGCTTGTGGGAAGCGACTGGATCTCGAACAGCTACACCAAGGCCTTCTTCAAGACCCCCGAGACCATAGACGGCGTCACAGTCTCCATACAAGGCTTCCTGACCATCGGAGACGAGGTCAAGTACGACCTTTCGATCACCAATGCGAGCAAGCTCGACAGGTACATAATGCCGATGCAGGAAAGCTACTGCGTGGTGGAGATAGACGGCACCTTCAAGAAGCGCTACTATTCCATAATCCCGGAAGTCGTCACAGACGGGGTCTTGAAGGCGGGCGATACGGTAAGAAGCTTCGCCATAATGCCGTTCTGGCAGAAGGACCCGTCGATTGCAGGACTGAAGGTCGAGTCCGTAAGCTGGATTTTCTTCCTGCCTTTCGGGCCGCTGGAGCAGTTCGCCCTGGAATACATGTGACGATGGGCCAATAGGAAGGCCGCGCCCGTCAACGGTGCGCGGCTTTATTCATGCGGAGGTGGGTGCATTGGAGTCAAGGCAGGTAGTGCTCAGAGACGTAAGGGAAAACCCCGTCATAATGGCCTTCCTCAACAGGGGCTCAAAGAACCTGAAGGCCATGGGCTATACCGAGCATGGCCTAAGGCATGCGAAGCTCGTCTCGGACATCGCGGAAAACGTGATGAAGAGGCTGGGCTTCACCCAGAGGGATGCTGAACTGGCAGCAATCGCCGGATACATCCATGACATCGGCAACAGCGTAAACAGGGAGCACCACGGCCTCCTCAGCGCGACTTTGTCTGCCCCTGCCCTAATCAACATGGGCATGGACCCCGACGAGGTGGCGATAGTCGTGTCCGCAGTCGGAAACCATGAGGAGGAGATCGGGCACGCCGTCAACAACGTGGCGGCCGCAATCATCCTCGCCGACAAGACGGACGTGCACAGGACGAGGGTTCAGGTGAAGCCGGGAGACCCGGAGTTCGACATACACGACAGGGTCTGCTACAGCGTGACCAACTCCTTCCTTGATGTGGACGGGGGCAACAAGAGGATCACATTGAATCTGATCATCGACACGGACGTGACCTCCGTGATGGAGTACTTCGAGCTCTTCATGACGAGGATGACCATAAGCCGCAAGGCCGCGGCATTCCTCGGATGCGAGTTCTCGATAGTGGTCAACGGCACCAGGTTCTTATGAAAATGCCGGAGGGAAGACCGCGAGCCGGCCGCAAGCATTCTATCGGAAGCGAGGTAAGCCAATGAACCGCAGCAAGCTTTTCAACGCCCTGGTCATCCTCATCGTAATCGCCGCAGCAGGCGGCTACATCCTGCTATCCGCCAGGGCAAGGCTTAATGAGACGGACGGCAAGAGCTGGGTTAAGCTGGGAATGGACCTTCAGGGAGGCGTTATGCTGGTACTCGAGGTCCAGGATACCGAACAGGGGGAGATCGACGCGCAGGTAGTGGAGGACACTAGGGCTGCGATGGAGAAAAGAATCGACTCCCTTGGCGTAATCGAACCCGTTATAGAGAAGATGAGCGGCGAGAACTGGAGGCGCATAACAGTCTCCCTTCCCGGCGTCACCAGCCTGGACCAGGCACTTGACGTCGTAGGAAGGCAGGGCCTGCTGGAGTTCCAGCTGAACGGGCAGTCTATTATGTCTGGCCCGACCATACTGGCGAAGGCCACCCCCGGCTACTCCAGCAACAACAACAAGCCCGCGGTGCACCTCGAGCTCTCGTCTGAATACTCGGCGAAGTTCGCGACCATCACCAGGAACAACATCGGGCAGAACATCAGCATAATGCTCGACGGCCAGGAGGTCGTAAGCGGCATCATAAACAGCGAGATACCCAACGGCAAGGCCGAAATAAGCGGAGGCGACATCACGATAGAGTCCGCCACCTCGATTGCCGCAATCCTTAGAGGAGGCGTCCTGCCCGCGCCGGTCGAGCACAAGGAGACCCGCTTCGTGGATCCCACGCTCGGCGCCGACATGGCAAACAGCAGCCTCATCGCGGGCGCCGTCGGGATGGTCCTCATATTCCTCTATATGATAGTCATCTACAGGCTTCCGGGGCTTCTTGCCGGAATAGCGCTCTGCATCTACGCAGGCATAGTGCTTGCTGTGTTCATGGCGATAAACGGCACCCTGAGCCTTGCGGGCATCGCAGGCTTCATCCTTTCCACAGGCATGGCGGTCGACGCCAACGTAATAATCTTCGAGCGCATCAAGGACGAGCTGAGAGCGGGAAAGAGCATGAGGGCGTCCGTGGATTCGGGCTTCCATAAGGCGATGACCGCCATCATCGACGGCAATGCGACGACGATAATCACCGCAATAATCCTGTTCTACTTCGGGTCAGGAAGGGTACAGGGCTTCGCGGTAACGCTCATCATAGGCGTGCTAGCCAGCATGTTCACAGCGGTCGTACTGACAAAGATGCTGCTGTCCCTGGTCGTGACGCCCGGCATGGATATCAAATTCTTCGGGGTCAGGAGGTAGGGGCATGAAGAACTTCAGCTTCATCAAGACAAGGAAGATCTGGTATGCGCTCACGCTGATCCTTATGGTCGGCGGCACGATAGGTATGCTCACCGCGGGGCTCAACCTTGGAATAGACTTCACATCCGGCACGCTGTTCTGGCTCGAGTTCTCTGAATCTGCCGACCCGGCAGGAATTAGCGAGTCATTGAACGTGCCCGAGACGGCGGGGATGAACCTTGGGAAGGCCATGGTCCAGCGCGTCGGCGAGAACGAGTTCACTTTAAGGGTGCCCAGCCTGGATGCTGACGGCCAGCAGGCCGTGATTGATGCAGTAAAGGCGAAGTACCCGACAGTGGTAAGCCACGGGATAGACCAGGTGGACCCCAGAATCGGAAGCGAGCTTACCAAGGTCGCCATCGAATCTGTCATCATAGCCTCGATCGGCATACTTATCTACATCGCGCTAAGGTTCGAATACAGGTTCGCGGCAGTGTCCGTGGCGACTCTCATCGCCGGCGTCCTGATGACAATCGGCGTGTTCGTGGTAACAAGGCAGGAGGTCAACTCGGCCTTCATCGCAGGTATGCTCACCCTCGTAGGCTACTGCGTGAACAACACGATCATCGTCTTCGACAGGATAAGGGAGAACCTAAGGAGCACGAGGAAGGAAGACCTGGCCGGAATGACCGACAGGAGCATCAAGGAGATGCTGGGCCGCACACTTCATACGACGATTACAACGCTAATCGGCGTGCTTGCCCTGTTCATCTTCGGCTCGTCGACCATAAGGGACTTCACGCTCGCCCTTCTTGCGGGCCTCATCATCGGCGTATACCTTTCGCTGTTCGTCGCAGGCCCCCTCTGGTACGACTGGAGAAGGCTTGCGGGTGAGAGCAAGCCGAGGGTCAAGTAACAACAACGAAGACGGGAAGCGGAAGCAAGCCTTCCGCTTCTTCATTTACGGAGGCCCATTTGGCTGAATACTTCAGGGAGGTCGTCTGGAAGGGAAGGCGTATCCCGGTGCTCTGCGCAAGGAAGAACGTGAGGGGCCTTAGGCTCAGGGTACTTTCCGGAGGCAGGGTCAGGCTGAGCCTGCCTTACTGGGCTGATGAACCGACAGCAAGCAAGTTCCTGGCATCAAAGGCGGAATGGATTGCAAAGGCCTGCGACAGCATCAGGATGACAGCTGATGACGGCAGGGTATCCAAGGGCCCGGATGGCATGCCATCAAGGGTGAGGGTGCGCGGATGCTGGGCAAGCGTGAGTGCGGATGCCGGCTCAGAAGGCGTCCGCGCCGGTTGCGCCGGCGTCGTAGTTGGCACTGCGCACTGCAAGACGGCGGCGGGTGCGGAGGCAAGGCTAAAGGAATGGCTGGCGGCTGAAGCCCGGGCCGACTTCGATAGGCTATGCGACGGATTCGGGCCGATAATCGCCAGGATGGGATGCGCGAGGCCTGTCATCTCCGTCAGGGACATGCGCTCGCTGTGGGGAAGCTGCAGGCCCCAGAAGTGCAGCATAACAATGAACCTGAGGCTGATACACGAAAGCCCAGCATTCGCGGAGTATGTGATGCTGCATGAGATCGCCCACCTGAGGCATCCGGGGCACGGCGCAGGATTCGCAGCCTTCATGGATAAGAGCATGCCCGACTGGAGGGAAAGAAGGAAGCTTGCACGGATGCATGATCAGGGCGCCGAAAAGGCGGCGGATAATATGTAAACGGGCTGTCCGACTATGATATATTTGTAATGTTAGACATAAAAACCAAAGGTGGTTCGCGATGGACGGGAATGCGGTAAAGAGCATCGACGAGTACATATCCGGCTACACCGGAGAGATTGCCGATAGGCTTAGGAAGCTCAGGCTCTGCATAAGCAGTGCCGTGCCCGCCGCCCAGGAGAAGATGAGCTACCAGATGCCCACCTTCTACCTGTACGGAAACCTGGTCCACTTCGCAGCGCAGAAGAAGCACATAGGCTTCTATCCCGCGCCGAGCGCAATCACCCGTTTCGCAGAGGAGCTAAGAGGCTACAAGACGTCCAAGGGCGCTGTGCAGTTTCCGCATGATGCACCGCTTCCATATGATCTGGTGGCCCGGATGGCGCGGTTCAGGGCAGAGGAGAACGTCCTTCTGCATGAGGCAAAAGGGAAGATGAGCAAGGGCAAAGATTAGAATCCCGGGGAGAAGTAGGGGGAAGCATGGCCAGGGCGAGGAAAAGGTGGGAGCTCAGAAACGAGCTTGACGTCGCGCAGCGCAAGGAGCATGCGCGGCTTTTCGGCGTTTCCGAGACCATGGCGGGGCTCCTCTACAACAGGGGGATAACCGACGCGGAGAACGCCCGCACCTTCCTGAACCCCACGCTTGAGCAGATAACGGACTTCATGGAGCTGCCCGATATGAAGAAGGCGGCCACCCGGATACTCAAGGCCATATACGCGCGGGAGAAGGTAATGGTCTACGGCGACTACGACGTAGACGGCATAACCGCCACTGCTACTGTGGTAAGATGCCTCACCGAGCACGGGGCCGACGTCCAGTCCTACATCCCCAAGAGGCTCGAGGAGGGCTACGGCATCAACATCGAGGCCATAGAGCAGGCCGCCGCCTCGGGAATCAAGCTTCTGGTGACAGTCGACTGCGGAATCGGCGCCTACAGCGAGGTTGAGAGGGCTAAGGAGCTCGGCGTGAACGTCATCATCACCGACCACCACCAGCCCGGGGACAACGTTCCCGACTGCACCGCGGTCGTAAACCCCAAGATGAAGCCGGACAGCCTGGGCCAGGATACACTCGCCGGTGTGGGCGTCGCATTCAAGCTCTGTCAGGCGGTCCATAACCTTATGGGCGCCGACCAGTCCATAGACCCGATCAAATACATCGACCTGGTATCACTCGGCACGATAGCTGACATGGTGCCCCTCGTCGGGGAAAACCGCGCCATCGCCTACTTCGGGATGCAGAGGATGATGCAGACCGACAATCCGGGCCTTGCGAGCCTTTTAGAAAGCTGCAACCTGTACGGAAGGCCTCTATCGGCGACGAACATAAGCTACACGCTCGCCCCGAGGCTAAACGCCGTCGGCAGGCTTGGAGACGCAAGCGTAGCGGTGGAGCTGTTCTTGACGGACGATCAGTACAGGGCGGTTGAGATCGCCTCTACGCTCGCCGACGAGAACAGGCGCAGGCAGGAGATAGAGGCGGGCATCGCGCAGCAGGCTGTGGACATGCTCAGCGCCGAGGACATGGACTCCTCGAACATCGTGATAGTGCTGGCATCGGAGGGGTGGCACCAGGGGGTCGTCGGCATAGTCGCCTCAAGGATGGTGGAAAGCTACAACAGGCCGGCCATACTTATATCCCTTTCAAACGGCGAGGGCAGGGGCTCCGGAAGGAGCATCGGCGGGTTCGACCTTCATGCAGCGCTCACGGAGTGCTCAGACTGCCTGATACGCTTCGGAGGCCATGCCCAGGCGGCGGGCCTTACGCTGCGCTCCGACATGATAGGCAAGTTCAAGGAGAAGATAAACCTGGTCGCCTCGCAGCAGATAATAGCGAACCAGCTCATACCCGTCCTCAAGGTTGACGCTGTGCTGAGGCCCCAGAGGCTTACGCTGGATCTTGCAAGGGAGATATCGATGCTCCAGCCTTACGGACTTTCGAACCCTGAGCCGGTCTTTGTGACCAACAAGCTAGAGATCGCCGACATCCGCACCGTGGGGGCTGACGGTAGGCACCTAAGGCTCAGGCTCACCAGGGATGGCGTCATGCTAAACGCCATAGGCTACAACATGGGAAGCCGCATGGACGACTTCGGTGACGGCAAGCATCCGGTGGACATTGCTTACGTAATGGACATATCGAGATACAACAGCAACGAGTACCTTCAGCTGGTTCTCCGGGACAT
>CAZHKX010000011.1:0-24643 GCA_964532805.1 uncultured Clostridia bacterium | reverse complement strand
GAAGTTCAGCTCGGTGATCACACCGGGTCCTTCAAGGTGAAATAAGCTCATTACATCTCCGCTACGATGGTTACCTGGTCACCGTTCTTCAGACCGCAGGCATTTGCCTCATCGGTGTCAAGGTGCATCTCAAGGACGAAGGTCGGATGGACTCGTACAAGCACTTCATCGAAGACGAGGCCCCTGTTTCCGTCTACCTTTACGTTTACTATCTGCTTGTCCTTCAGCCCGAGCTTCGCGGCATCCTCGTCATTCATATGGATGTGCCTTTTTGCGACTATGCAGCCCTCGCCGAGGCTAATTTCACCCTTGGGGCCGACAAGCTTCATGGGTGTGCTTCCCTTAAGGTCGCCGCTGTCACGGACAGGTGCATCTATGCCCAGGGTGCGCGCATCGGTATTGGAGACCTCCACCTGGGTCTGCTTCCTTGTAGGTCCCAGCACCCTTACGCTTGATATCGAGCCCTTGGGGCCGACAAGCGTGACTAGTTCCTCGCATGCGTACTGCCCCTTCTGTGATAGTGGCTTCTTGACCGTAAGGCAAGAGCCCTCGCCGAAGAGCTTCACCAGGTCTTCTTCGCTAAGGTGAAGGTGCCTGTTGGAGATTCCTACCGGTACTTTGAAGTCTGACATCTGCCTACCTCCTGAGGTTCATATTATCGTCCAAATCATTTGACAATGGGCTTCTAACTGGGTAGAATAACTATTGCAAACTAATATGGTTGCCGCAGGGGAGTAGCTCAATTGGCAGAGCATCGGTCTCCAAAACCGAGGGTTGCGGGTTCAAGTCCTGTCTCCCCTGCCACTTTTCTAACTCAATGCTTTTTACATAATATTTATTACGACAACTTACTTCCTCTGTCCGTTCATCTTCGCAAGGTAGGCCTCATCAGTGAAGTCGAAGCGTAAGGGCGTAACCGAACAGATGCCCCTTCTTACTGTGACTGTATCGTAGTCCTCTTCCGTATCTATGTCCATGGGCTCCCCTGACATCCAAATATATTGCCTGCCCCTGGGATCGTTCCTTAAGTCAAAGACTTCAGAGTACTTCATGGTACCTGCCCTGGTATAACGGTACTTGTAGCTTCCATGCTCAATAAGGGCGTCCGGGGGAACATTGACGTTCACCATGGTTCCCGCGGGTATCCCATTGCCCATAATGCTCAGGAAGTGCTCCCTTATGAAGCCTGATGCTGCAAGATAGTCCGGGCTAAGCTTGGCTGTGCATGATATTGCCATGGATCGTATTCCCATAAGGCAGCCTTCCGCCGCTGCAGCGACTGTCCCGGAGTACATGATGTCAGTTCCGAGGTTCGGCCCCCTGTTTATGCCGGACACAACGAAGTCGGGAAGGGAATCCTTTAGCAGCAGCTCCAATCCCACTTTCACGCAATCGGCCGGTGTCCCGTCTACGGTCCATACCCTTTTGGCTTCAAGATTGTGCTTGTCCAGCTCATGGCACCTAAGCGGCGTGTACATCGTAAGCGCATGGCTGGCTGCGCTTCTCTCCCTGTCGGGGGCGCACACTAGCACCTCAAGTCCTATGCTGCTCAATGCCGAGCAGAGATTCCCCAGCCCGCGGGCATGTATTCCGTCGTCATTCGATACAAGTACCTTCATGATAACCTTACTCGTGCACCTCGTAGTTCTTGACTCCCTGAATATCGTTGAGCCCGAAGGCGGCGTCGCAGACTTTGCGGTCCTTCCTCTGCTTGCTTAGCTCAAGCTCGACTGTTACCATACCGGAATCGATATCGTTCGTAATCTCGCTTTTCATTATGCTTATGGAGTTCTGCCCCATTAGCGCGGCGATGTCACCTAGCAGTCCGGGCCTGTCCAGCGCGAGCACCTTAAGAGTGGAAGTAGTGCGTACGGCCAGCATCTTCTCAATCTTGCTGAACTGGCCCAGGATCAGGACAACAAGCACTGTGGCAAGTATGCTGTATTGGAGCAGTCCTGTGCCTACGGCGATGCCAATGAAGCAGGTGGCCCACAGGCTGGCTGCAGTTGTCAGGCCTTTCACGTTGAGCCCGTCCCTGAGGATTGTGCCGGCGCCCAGGAATCCTATGCCCGCCACCATCTGCCCGACTATTCGGCCGGGGTCTCTGAGCCCCTCCCAGGGGCCGAACCCTCTCACCGAGACGATCGTCAGTATCGTGGCTCCGACTGACACCAGAGCATGCGTTCTTAAGCCGGCGGACTTCCCATGCACCTCCCTCTCATATCCGATAAAGGAACCAAGGAGGGTTGAAAGAACCAGCAAAGCGACGTCAATAAAGAAATCCTTCCATGCCACAAAAATCATAGCCGCACTCCCCTACTCCGCCTTTGATAAGGACTTGTCGGGCTTCAGCCTGTAGGATACCTTGTTCTCCTTCCCCGCCAGGAGCCTCTGTATATTCGCCTTGTGGCGGATTACTGCAAACAGGCTGATGGCTATGGTAAGAACGATGGTCTCCGCAGGTGCCTTCAGCAGAAATGCCAAAGGTATCAGAAGCAGGGCCGACGTTATCGAAGCTATGGACTTTATCCTGGTTATAACAATAATTATAACAAATAACGGGATGATATAGGCAAACCTGGGTTCTATGACCAGAAGGGCGCCGAAGCTCGTGGCAATGCCCTTGCCTCCCCTGAAGCCCGCGTAGACAGGCCAGTTGTGGCCGATTACTGCACAGAATGCCGACGCGGCTTGCCATGCGGGGCTTAAGCCCATCCAACGCGCGATGAGCACGGGGACTATTCCTTTCGACACATCGAGCACGGCGTTCAGGAAACCGTAGCCAACGCCGAGGGCTCTCGTCACATTTGTCGCCCCGGTCGCCCCTGAACCGATGGTCCTGATGTCGATGCCTATGACCAGCTTCGTGAGTATTATCCCGAAAGGCAGGGCGCCTATCAGGTAACCCAGGGCAAGGGATAATGCTCCCATTCGATCAGCTCCTCTTCCTCAGATGCATCAGGATCGGCGTCCCGTTGAAGTCATACGCCTCCCTTATGAGATTCTCCAGATACCTCATGTATGAGAAGTGCACAAGCTCGGGTGCGCTGGTGAACAGCACGAATGTGGGAGGTTCGACCCTAACCTGGGACATGTAGTAGAGCTTGGGCTGCTTTCCCTTCTCGCCAGGCGGGGGGAACCTCAGGACTGCCTCCTCCAGCAGCTTGTTGATCTCGCTGGTGGATATCCTCCTCCTGTTGGCCTCGTAAGCCTCGGCCACAGCGCCAAGAAGCTCGCCCATATGCCTTCCCAGCTTGGCTGAGACCATGATTATCCTAGCATAAGGCATGAAGGACAGCTTCTCCTTGATCTTTTCAGTCAGCTCCTTGAAGTAGCCTTCCTCCCTCTCCATTGCATCCCACTTGTTCACCGCCACGACGACCGCTTTGCCTGCCTCGTGCGCAAATCCTGCAATCCTTACATCCTGCTCCGAGACTTCCTCGGTCCCGTCCAGCACGATGACCGCCACGTCGCACCTTTCAATCGCGGACATGCTCCTCACAACGGAGTAGAACTCCACTGAGGTGTCTATCCTGGGCTTCCTCCTGATGCCTGCCGTATCGATGAAGGTGTATGGCCTCCCGTCGATGACCGCGTCGGTGTCGATGGCATCCCTCGTTGTGCCGGGCAGGTCGCTGACGATGCTCCTCTCGTATCCCAGGTACTTGTTGACAAGGGAGGATTTGCCCACGTTGGGCTTGCCGACGAAGGCAACCTTTATCGGCTTCGCATCCTCAGTCTCCTCTTCCGGTTCCTCCTGCCTCTGCGCCTTGATGGCCTCGACAACAGCATCGAGAAGCTCTGCGACCCCGGTTCCATGTGCTGCAGTCACCGGAAGCGGCTCACCCAGACCCAGCGACCAGAAGGAGTAATCCATGTGCCTTGGGTCATCCACCTTGTTGATGCACAGGATGCAGGGCTTTCCGCTTCTTCTCAGTATGTTGGCGACCTCTTCGTCCTCTCCCAGCAAGCCGGATTTAGCATCGAGCACGAAGACGATCACGGTCGCCTGCTCGACTGCCATCTCAGCCTGGCTGCGGACCTTCTCGTTCAACGGGTCCACATCGCTCATGGTTATGCCGCCGGTATCCACCAGGACGAAGTTCACGCCCATCCACTCAGAGTCCGCATAGATGCGGTCCCTTGTGACGCCCGGCTGGCTTTCCACAATTGACATCCTGTTCTTTATGATCCTGTTAAAGAGCGCCGATTTGCCTACGTTCGGCCTCCCCACTATCGCCACTATCGGCCTTGAGCTCATGCTTTTCCACCTTCCGGCACAAGGCCTGCGGCGTTCATGAGGCCATCCGCCCCAGAACTAACCACCTCCAGCCTTATTCCAGTTCTTCTCTCGATATCCCGGGGTTCTGTCCCGTCCAAAAGCACCGCATCGCCTCTTCTAAGGCAGATGTCCGGCAATACTATCCTTCTCGTGTCCTCCGGGGTCCTTCCCGATTCCTTAACCGCATTCACAATGTCATCGCCGACGAGAAGCCCTGTGACGGTCACAGTCTCGCCGAAGAATGAGTTGGGGACCGCAAGCAGCTCCGGCCCTTTGCCATAGATGCCCTCCAGCCTCTCAAGAAGGGGCCGTAGGACCTCCGCGCCGTCTTTCCCGGTTATGATCACGTCCGCAGCAGATTCCTTCGTCCTGAGCCATCCTTGACGGCTCAGCTCCGCCTCTACATCCCCATAGAGGGAGCTTGCAAGGCCTATGCCGTTTTCCAGCTGGACATAGCCCTCGTAGGCAGCCCCTTCGGGGAACGGCAATCCCGCCCTGATGTAGTACTCGTCAGCCGCCCAAGCCAGCCTCGTGCCGTAATCCGCAAGGAAGCGGCCCTGGGCCGCCTCGACCAGCCGTACGGTTTCGATGGCATCTTCCCTTTTGACAGGCCTTATCCTGTCGTCTGGACGCCTGTGCCTGGTCAGCCCGACCGGAACGACGCCTATAGAGCGCACAGAGGGGAAAAGGCCGGAAAGCTCCGAGAGGCTACGCTCAAGCACACCGCCGTCGTTCAAGCCTGGGACAACGACAATCTGCGTATGCAGGTCTATGCCGTTTTCGGCAAGGTAGCCCAGCACCTCCATTATCGGCCTGGTCTTCCTCCTGCCCAGCAGGTGGTTCCTGACATCCGGGTCCGTCGCATGCACTGACACGTACAAGGGCGACAGCTGGTATTCCACAATCCTGTCCAGGCTTCTCTGGGCGCAGTTTGTGAGCGTCACGAAGTTGCCTTGAAGGAATGACAGCCTGTAATCGTCATCCTTGATGCAAAGCGTCTCCCTTGCACCATGGGGCAGCTGGTCGACGAAGCAGAACAGGCACTTGTTGGCGCATTCGCGGATACCGTCGAACAGGATATCCTCGAACTCCACTCCCAGCTCGGAGGCATCCTGCCTGGTGACCGGAAGCTCGAGTTCGGCCCCATCCCTCAGCACCTGGAGGGTGAAGGCGTAATCGGACGTAAGATCCCTCCAGTCTATGATGTCTAGCATGCCGTAGCCGTCGACTCCCTCGACGACATCGCCTGGCCTAAGGCCTGCCCTATCTGCCGCGCTCCCCCTGGAGACGGACTTCACTTTCGCCTGTATCTGCCTCAAAAATCCCGCTCTCCTTAATGAAAAAGCGGAGAAAAGCCCTTGCGAGCCTTTCTCCGCAAGCTTTGACGCCTGCTACTGGTTGGATACGGAGAGTGACTCGTACTTGCTGTCGGTCACAGTCACCGTCGATGCGTCCTTGATCTCAAGAAGCAGCGTGTCTATGTTCTTCGCCTGCTCGCCCTTTATCTTCTCTATGACCTTGTCGCGGGCTTCCTCGAGCGTCGGCATCTTCTCCGCCTTCTTGTCCACACAGAGTATCACATGGAAGCCGAACTCGGTCTCGACTATGCCTGAGAGCTGTCCGGGAGCCAGCGCGAATGCAGCCTTCTCGAAGGCCTCAACCATGGCGCCCGAACCGAAGTATCCGAGGTCTCCGCCGTTCTCAGCGGTACCGGTGTCTATCGACCTTGCCTTGGCGAGCTCCACGAAATCGGCGCCCTTCTTCAGTTCGTCGAGCACAGCCTGGGCCTCTTCCTTGGTGCGGACGAGGATGTGGCTGGCCTTGACCTGCGCGGGCTCAAGGTAGTAGTCCTTGTTGGTCTCGTAGTCGGTGGCGATCTGCTCGTCGGTGACTACGATGTCCTTCGTGGATATCTCGTAAGCTAGGAGGTTCTGGTAGAGGGTGGTCTTAAGGCTCTCCTCGGTCATGCCGTACATGCTGAGGGTGTACTCGAACTGGTCGCCGAGGTTCTCCTTGATCTTGGCCATCTCCTCGTCGAGCCTCTCCTGCGTTACCTCTACTCCTGCCTTGGCGGCCTCCTGGGCCACCAGGGAGTTGTTTATCATCTCAGAGAGCACTGCCATGCCGGCCTGGCTCTCCAGCTTCTCAAGGAAGTCCTTCCTGGTTATCCTCTCGCCGTTTACTATGGCTATCGCAGTAGCCCTGTTGAAGATTATCCATGCGGCCGCCGCCAGAACCACTACTACCACTACAGCAGCCAGAATGATATACGACTTCTTTGCGCTCTTGTCCATGGTTGTGCCCCTTTCATCCATTGCGGTATCGGATAAACATAGAAATTATACAACATCTAGGCCCTGAAATACAGTTCTAGCGCTTTTTATCGCCCTTGAGCCTTATCCTGTCGGCGATTGTTATCGTGAAGTCCTCACCAGCCGACTTCATATAGCCTTCGAACTGGTCCCTCTGCTCTTTCAGCTCTGCATCCCTTATCGACAGGCTTATCCTGTTCTTCTCCGGATCCACGGACAGGACCTTGACCTTGACCTCCTGGCCGACAGAGAGCACCTCGTCGGGCGACTGTATCCTCTTGTCGGATATCTGGGACACATGGACGAGCCCCTCGGCCCCGTTGTCCAGCTTCACGAAGGCCCCGAAGCCTGTAAGCTTGACTACCGTTCCCTTATAGACCTCGCCTTCTGTGAGATCGGGCCTCACAGAAGTAGAACGAGGCTTTTCCTCCAGCTGTTTCATGCTAAGTGATATTTTCTTGGTTGCGGTGTCCACGCTTAGCACCTTGACATTCACGCTCATGCCCTCGGTAAGCACGTCCGAGGGGTTTTCGACCCTCTGCCAGGAGATTTCGGATACGTGGACCAGGCCGTCTATGCCGGGCAGCACGCTTACGAATGCACCGAAGGGCATGAGCTTCCTGACCTTTCCTTCGAACACGGCGCCCGGTTGCACCTTGTCCATGCCCTCCAGCCTCAGTTTAGCGTTCTGCTCATCGTGCAGGGCCCTCTGTGAGAGCACTGCGCCCTTCCTTGATTCCTCCAGCTCTATGACCTTGGCCTTTACCTTGGTCCCGATTAGCACGGAGAGGTCCTCATTCCTGCTTCCTATCTGGGAGGCCGGCATGAAGCCCCTTATCCCGGCATCAACCACGACTCCGCCTTTGACCGCCTCAACGATGATGCCCTCTACTGGCGTCCCGGACTCGAAGGCATCCTTCACCCTCTGCCACGCCAGCACCTCGTCAGCTTTTACCTTGGAGGCATACTGCACGTCCTTGGAGGAATCGAACTCCTCCAGCGCCACTGCGATCTCGTCGCCCTCCTTGAACATCTTCGCAGGAGAGACGGACTTGGAGAAAGTGAGCTGGTTCTTCGGTATGTGAACGTCAGAGCCCTGCCCTACGTCCGCAAGCACCTCTTCGTCGGTGACAAGAGTTACCCTGCCCTTAACTATCTGCAGCTCGCTCTTTCTGGGTGCCTCGCGCACTTCTTCCTTCTTCTCGGGATAGAGCTTCTCTAGCTCCGCCATTGTCAGCTCCTTCTCTTCGCCGTTTTCGATCATTGCCTTGTATACCTCCTCGATTATGCTGTTTGGCGTCGACGCGCCTGCTGTGATGCCTATCCTCTTATATCCTGCCGTCCGTATCGAGGCCGTGTCCAGCCCTTTCAAGTTCGCCGCCCTGTAAACGGGCTTTCCGGATTCCCTGGCTATCTGCTCGAGCCTGTTGGTGTTGGCGCTCCTGCTGCCGCCCAGTACTATCACCGCATCGGCTTCAGCGGAGATCCTTCGGGCTTCGGCCTGCCTGTTCGCCGTCGCTGTGCAGATGGTCTCCACTACTTGCGGGTCGAACCCTGCTGCTCGTATCTGCCGGCAGACGCGCTCGAACGCCTTCGGGATTGCTGTAGTCTGCGACAGTATGAGATATCTCCTTTCGGGATCCCTTCGCATCGATTCAATGATTGTACCTGCGTCCTCTGACACTACAGGATCGCGCAGGTATGATGCGACGGCCTTGACCTCGGGGTGCCCGGGGTCTCCGACCAGCACCACCCTTCCGCCCTCTGAATCGAAGGTTAGGGCCTCCTGCCTCAGCCGCGAGACGAAGGGACAAGTCGCGTCCACTAAAGCCAAACCCAGCTCACGTGCCTTCTCATAGGCCTCAGGAGGGGAGCCGTGGGAAGGGATGACGACGGTGCCGCCGAGCGCCTCGCCGACGGAGCCCGCCACCCTTACGCCTTCTGCCTCCAGCTGGGCAATCATGTCGTCATTATGGATGAGCGGGCCTATCGTGGAGCAACCGTTGCCATCAGCAGACTTCGAATCTGCCGCGGCCCTCCTTGCCATCTCGACCGCCCTGCTCACCCCGCCGCAGAACCCCGCGGTCTTTGCTACTGTGATCTCCACTAGCTGCCGAAGACCTTCTTCCAATCGTCCTTGAAGCGCTGAATGCCGGCGTCTGTCAGCGGATGCCTGGCCATATCGCACAGGATCTTGTAGGGCACGGTCGCAATGTGGGCGCCTGCCAGGGCGCACTGCGTAACCTGCTCAGTATTCCTGATGGATGCCGCGATTATCTCGGCTTCAAGGTCGTTCATGTCGATGATCATCCTGGTATTCCTCGTAATGCCTATGGCATCGAAGCCATTGTCGACGAGCCTGCCTATAAAAAGGCTGACATAGGTGGCACCGGCCCTTGCTGCCAGAAGCGCTTGGTTCTCATTGAATATCAGGGTGGCATTAGTCTTAACGCCGTACAGCGAGAGGCGCCTTATCGCCTCCAGGCCCTGCCCGGTCAGGGGAACCTTGACTACCATGTTCGGAGCCATGGCTGCAATCTTAAGGCCTTCTGCCACAATGCCTTCGGCATCGTCCGATATCGCCTCATAGCTTACCGGGCCCGACACGAGGTTTGCTATCCTTACTGCCATCGTATCCGGGTCGTGCCCCTCGCGGGCGATGAGCGTGGGGTTGGTGGTCACTCCGGAGATTATCCCCATCCTGTCCAGGGCGGCGATCTCTTCGATGTTGGCCGTATCGATGAATAGCTTCATCTAAACCTCCTCATGTTCATCCAGAAGGGATTGGATAGTGCTCTTTATCCTCTCTGTAAGCTGCGTTGAGCCGGTCCTGATTGCCTCTATGTCGTGGGAATCCACCTTCTCTACGGCGATCGGTTCCGCGAAGATCGACTTGAACGGCACGAAATGGATGCTCTTGCTCCCCTTTCGGTAAGCCTTGTAGGTGCCGAAAAGGGCAACAGGCACGATGGTGGCGCCTGTGACCATCGCTAGGTACGCGGCGCCGGACTTAAACTCGCCCAGCTTGCCGTCCAGTGTCCTGGTGCCCTCCGGGAACAGGCAAAGGCCCTTCCCCTCGTTCAGCAGCTTCATCGAGTGGTTCATCGCCGCCCGGTCAGCCCCTGTCCTCTTCACCGGGAAGGTATTGATCGTCCTCAACAGGAAAGCGAGGACCGGATTCTTGAAGAGCTCCGCCTTCGCCATGTAGAACAGCGGCCTTTTCACGTTGAAGGCAATAAGCCCAGGGTCGATGAAGCTTCCGTGGTTAGCTACGACAATCACTGGGCCCCTGCCGGGCACCTTATCGGGCCCGAAGCATCTGAACCTGTGGAAGATCTTGATGTATGCCCAGACTAGGAAAGCAAGAGGCCGGTTAAGCAAGCGCCCCACCTCCAGAATCGCGGTTTATTTGCGCCAGTACGGCTTTCACAACATCCTCGGGGGTCATACCTGTCGTATCGAGCACCATCGCATCAGGCGAGGGGCGCAGAGGGTCTACAGCCCGTGTGCTATCCCTTAAGTCCCTCTCAAGGATGTCCTTCAGGACCTGTTCGTAGGAAAGGCCGGTTCCGCTGAAATCCATGAGCCTGCGCTTCGCCCTTTCCTCCGGGCTGGCGTCAAGGAAGACCTTGTTCTTCGATTCCCTTAGGACCACGGTTCCGATATCCCTTCCGTCCATTATCACGTCCGTCGCCTCGGCGATGCTCCTCTGAAGCGCGACCATCAGTGATCTCACCTTCGCGTGCACTGCCACCGGCGATGAAGCCCTGCTTACCTCCACTGACCGCAGGAGGCTTGTGACATCCTCGTCCGCGCAGAGGATCCTGAACCCTCCCCTGCCGTCCGGCTGAGCTGATATCCTGCCCGCGGCTGCAGATGCCAGGACTTCCTTCTCATTGTCCAAGGCTGCCCCAGCCCTTAGGGCGCATAAAGCGACAGCCCTGTACATCTCCCCCGTGCTCAGGTAAGGGAGGCCAGTGGCTGACGAAAGCATCTTGGCGATCGTGCTTTTTCCTGAACCCGCGGGTCCGTCTATGGCTATCGAGGTTTCTAGAGGCATATTCCAACCTTCGCATCAGAGATTACACAACTACTAAGTTAACATATATGGCGCCCGCCTTCATAGGTAAGCCCGAAAATCTCCTGCCATTTACCTATTTCCATCTTAAAGGCTGGAAATCCATGCGGACTGTTGCCTGTGCGCCGCCGCCGCCGCCCCCTTCGCTTTCATGCAGGCCCTTGTCCTGTGCTGTGCCCCTCTTATCGTAGAAGTCGGGGTACAGGAAGGGCAATGAGCTTCTCATGATGCTCTTGTAAGTGACGTTCATCTTGTTGCCGTTGAAGTTTATGGATTCTCCTACCACTACGCCGTTGACTGTTGCATTTCCCCTGCCCCGGATCTCTGCCTCAGGGGCGTAGACAAGCCCTGTGTAAGTCGCGTTGCCTGTGATGTTAAACTCTACGGAGGCATTCGTGAAGATATGTCCTGAGAAGTCCGCTCCGCCGGTAAGCTTGATCTCTATCGCGTCGTCTCCGGAAATGTAGCTGACCCTGTCGTAGTTGTTACCGTTCACCACAAGGGTCATGTTCCCGTCATACATAAGGTTCACCCGGCCGATGAAGCAGTCTTGGCCATGTCCGCTCTTGTGCGTGTACTTTCCGTTCTTAATATCATAGCAGCTTGTACTGCACCCCAGCTCCCCATTCAGCGACGCCGACTTAACGAGTATGTATATCGGTCCGGAGCCGGTGAACATCATCTTGCCCTTATTTGTTATTGAAAGGGAATCGACAATCAGGAACGTCTCCCCGCTTGTGTTAAAAATGGCGTTTCCGCTTATCGTCAGGCTGGCGTATCTGTAGATTGCCCCTGTCGGGATGTTTACCTGCGTGGTGCCAGAGATATTCTGCGGGCCTAAGCTAAGGCCTGGGGTATAGTCCTCACTCTTAAATGGTATGGTCTGCGATGGATATGAGTAGTCTCTTGGAGGGACCGCTGGGTTAGAGATCGCGCTGGCGGGTGCCGTACTCAGATTCGAGTTCTTCTTAAGGTCCTCCAGGGCGGGATCATACTGGTTTGTTCCGATGGCATGGTCCGTTACATCCGATCCATTGCTGCCGTTGTACCAGATGTCTCCGTTTCCCAGGTCGATGTTGCCGGGTTCATCCTGCATGGCGAAAACCGCATG
Source organism: uncultured Clostridia bacterium (assembly GCA_964532805.1). Taxonomy (GTDB): domain Bacteria; phylum Bacillota; class DTU025; order DTU025; family MWDF01; genus MWDF01. The sequence continues at coordinate 12,860 of CAZHKX010000011.1, read as the reverse complement.
GTCGATAAGCCCCAGCGGGTCTGTGCTCAAAGGCCCTCTTGTGTAGGAGATCTCCCTTGAGACAGTCGCGGTGCGGGTCTTAAAGGTCCCCTCGGAGGTTATTGTCAGTGTGCCTGCAGTGCCAGCCACGTTGTCCTGAAGCTCGGCCTTGAGCCTGAAGGACGCATTCTGGTCGGCACCGAACGCCGTCACTGGGCCGTAGAGGCCGGTGGCGATGGAGGTGATGAAGTCGCTCAGAGTCTGTATGCCCTGCTGAGTGGATACGTCGAAGCCTGAGATATAGCCTTCGAGGGAAGCGGCGCCTGCCCGGGCAATATAGAATGCCTGCGCCTCATCTATCTGCCTTCTGCTGTTCTGCTGCTCGAATGTGCCGTAGGTAGTAAGGGCAAATCCGAGTATGAGAAACACCATGATGAAGACCAGCACAGTAGGAAGCGCGATGCCTTTTTGAGATGAAGAGTACCTCATAATCCACCTCCGTTGTCTACAGCCACCTCATAAACGAGAAGTTGGTAGGGTAGTACTCGCCTGTTCCTATCTGGGCTCCATCACCTAAGTTGCCATCATCATCATCATCATCGAACCAGATCGGAAGGGATGTCCTAGGTATGGGCCGGTAAGTGATATCGAAATCCGCGTTTGCATAGAAGCTGTCGCTGACGATTGCGCCATAGAAGTCTCCCGCCGACCCTGAGATCTCAACGTTTGCATTAGGGGCATAGATCAGTGAGGGTAAGTTCTCGAAACTGCCATGAAGCCAGATGTTGTCTCCGCCGCAGATTACATGGCCGCTCATGAGGACGTTTCCGCCAAGCTCTATGTCAATGCCGTTGATTCCCGCCAGCAATGAAATGATATTCGCCCTTATCTTGCAGTTTCCTGTAATCTGAATGTCGTCCGTGCCTGTGTATATGATATTGACCCTGCCTAACCAGCAATCATTGTGGTGACTGGCTCCGCAACTGCTTGTGCAGCCAATGTTATCTCCGAAATCTAATGCGTCCTCCACCAGAATATATACTGGGCCGTCTCCGTTAAAATAGAGAGGCTTCTTAATCGTGAGGCTCCTGCACCTTATGTAAGTCGGAGTATCATCGTCCTTGGTGTTGTAAATAGTTGCGCTAGAAATCAGGATGTCATTGCCTGCGAAGTCGCCGTAAGCTCCTGACTGGAAACCGGCGCTTCTGTACTCAAGTGCACTAAAAGCAGGGAAGTACGGCTCGTTGGGAAGTCCGTAGAGCCTCTTTACGCCGGCATACTTGCCTCCGGTCCCAGTAACAACATCTACCAGGACCCTGCTCAGGTCGTCTTGGTACGTCTTTACATCGCCTGTAATGTCGCATTGCCAATCGCTCGGTTTTCCCTTCGATGTAGCATACTCCATGACATAGAGCGCGCTGTCGACGATTCCGAAGGGCCCGTCGTTCGTATACTCCACGAGCTGGTAAATAAGCTGGACTGCCACCGATTTCGAATATCTTCCGGATGTGCCCACCGATGTGAGCGTAAGGTTTCCCGTCTCAGACACGAAATCGTTGAATTGCTCGACTTTCAGCCGGTATGTCCCCCCGGACAGCGAACCGTTAGCGAATCTCTCGTTTCCGGACGTAGATACGATGTCCGACACATAATCGGATATCGTCTGCTTATAGGCCTCCAGTTCGTCGGCAGTCAATCCTGCTGGCACGGTAGTCAGGTATCTTGCAAGCGCGGAGATGCTTCCCCTCGCTATGTAGTATGCCTGCGCCCGGCCCTGCTCCCTTTCTGCCGAGGTCGACTCGTAGTAGCCGAACACGGACAACGCGAAACCCAGGATTAGTAGCACGATGATGAAAAGCAGCACGACCGGAAGGGCAACGCCTCTCTGCGATTTTAGGTGCTTCATGGCATTTCCTCCCCCCTATGATTTACCTACGGAAAATGATGACGGTCATGTCTGTCGTGTCTGCCAAAGCTGAGAAGTCGTTCTCAAGGAGCATCGAGCTGTCTATCGTATACTGCCTGCCCCTGTCTGTCCCGGTCGCGTCCATTGTCACGAATTTCCTGCTATTGGGGCCTGTAGTCACTCCGAATGTGAGGTTCGCGAATACGTAATCGGTCGTCTGCACGCCAATGCCAGGCCTTGTATACCTCAGGGCGTAAGGAGGAGTCGCCCCCAACCTCTCTACCACATACTGGTCGGAGGCCGGCGTGGGTTTCGTGCCCGCCGTGTAAAGGGCCACCTCGATGGCCGTCCTCAGATCCTGGCTCACCATGGTTGCGGCAAGCCTTGCCTCCTGCTGCACCTTCGCCTGGCTGCTGCTGATGGAGAAAGTCCGTGTGCCGTAGGAAAGGAATGAGGCAGCCGCAGCCATGACGAAGCCGATCACTACTATGACCAGCAGGAGCTCTACCAGCGTGACTCCGCTCTGTCGCTTTAGTGCAGGCCCTCTCATAGCCACCCCTCCCTTCCTATTTAGGCAAGAAAGTCCTCAAAGTCACTGATACGGAGTCATTCGGCCCGTCGGTCTGCGTAGTCTCGACGAACTCGCCCTCCACGGTAACTGCCGACACCCCCGGGAAGCTTATCGTGACCGTGTCCGTGGCGCCTACCGCAGGACCTGTGGCAATGAGCTGGTCTATTGCGGACTTGGCCTCGTCTAGGGCTTCCGTCCTGAAACCGGCGCCGACTATCCAGCCGAAGTTGTTGTTGTATAGCCCAAGCAGCGCTACTGCCACGATGACTAATATCACTGCAGCGACTATCACCTCGACAGCGGTCAGACCGCTATTGTTCCTGATCGTCCTTCTCATCAGCATACCTGCCTTCCGATGGGCTTAGACCAAGGCTCATGAGCTCCTCTACCTCCTCCGGGGTCAGGCGCCTCCATTCCCCGGGTGCGAGCTTTCCCAGCTCAAGCGGGCCAAGCTTAATGCGCCTCAGCGAGACGACCCTGCTTCCCGCCTCTTCGACCATGCGCCGTACCTGCCTCTTGCGCCCTTCATGTATCGTAACCTCTATGATCAGGCCTGACGGGTGCATCGTCCTGACTTGCGCCGGCGCGGTCAGAGATCCTTCTAACATGATACCTATTCGCATTCTTTCGACGGAATCCTCTTTTAGGGGTTCCCTAAGCGACGCCACATATACCTTGTCGACCTGTTTTCCGGGATGAGTGAGCCTGAAGGCCAGTTCCCCGTCATCTGTGAGAAGCAGCAGGCCTTCGGTCTCAAGATCGAGGCGCCCCACCGGAAACAGCCTGTGCCCGGGCACATCCACGAGGTGCATTACCGTCTTCCTTCCCCTGTCGTCCGAAGAGGTTGTAAGATATCCCCTCGGTTTATTCAGGAGGATGTAAGCATGCCCTTGGGTCCTTGTGACGGGTTTGCCGTCAAGCCTGAGCTCATCCGAGGGCATGACCCTTCTTCCCAGGTCGGTCACCGTCTCGCCGTTTAGCTGCACCCTGCCGGCGCTGACAATCTCCTCGGACTTGCGCCTTGAGGCGATGCCGCAGTCGGCAAGATATTTCGAGATCCTTACGCCAGTCACTTCTTGAACCTCTCCAAGGCGTCGTTCTCTCCTATTGTTACGAGGATGTCGTTCTTCTTTATCAGGTCGTTGGCACCCGGGGTTAGTATCCACTTGTCCCCGGATTTGACTGCCACTATGTTCACGCCGTAGTTCGCCCTCACGTCCACCTGCTTCAAGGTCTTCCCCACGAGCTTCTCGGGGGCGGTGATCTCAAGTATGGAGAAGTTCGGGTCGAGCTCGATAAGGTCTATGAAGTTATTGGAGAGTATCGAGTGGGCCAGCCTGTCGCCTGCCTCCTTCTCCGGATAGACAACTTTGCTGGCGCCCACGGCCTGCAGTATCCTTCCGTGCATCTCGTCTTTGGCCTTGGCTATCACTCGGTTTATACCCAGCTCCTTCAGCACCATGGTCCCTACCACGGACATTGTGATATCGGAAGCGGTAGTGATCACCGCCACGTCCACGTTTCTTATCCCTATGCTCTCCATTGCGTCCTTGTCGGTGACGTCCGCCGAGACGGCATGCGTGACGAAGTTCGCATACTTCTTGATGCGCTCCTCTTCCTTGTCGATTGCGAACACCTCGGCGCCCTCCGATGCAAGCTTCAATGCTACAGAAACTCCGAAAACGCCAAGCCCGATGACTGCGACTACCATTGCAAACACCTCAAACAGTTGGCTTCCTTTCAATCCAGGCCCGGAAGCCTCTGGCCTTCTTCTTCAATCTGCGGCTGCACCAGCCCTGGAAGCGATGCCAGCTCGCGTATCCCGAGGTATATGAGGAATTCCTTCGTTGTACCATACAGTATGGGCCTTCCGGGGGCGTTCTTCCTCCCCCTTTCGGCGATAAGGCCCCTCTGTGCAAGGGTGATAAGCGCGGATTCGGCGCCGACCCCCCTGATCTGCTCTATCTCGGCCTTGGTGATCGGCTGCTTGTACGCGATTATCGCAAGCGTCTCCAAGGAGGCGTCAGTAAGCGGGGAGTGCCTTATCGAAGCCAGTATGGTCGAAAGGTGCTCCGAAAGGTCCGGTTTCGTCACGAAACTCAGCCCTCCGCCGGCCCTTGATAGCTCTATGCCCGATTCTGCCCTTGCCAGATCCTCCTCGATGTCCCTAACCAGGGCTGCGACGGTCCCAGGCTCAAGTCCGAGAGACCCCGCAAGGCCATCCTGGTCCAGAGGCTCGGGGGAAGCGAATATCAGGGCCTGAACCAGCGATCTCATCTTAACCAGGTCCATGCCCGGCCTCCTCCCTAAGGCTCATCCAGATCGGTTCGCCCGCTGCCGCCTGGCTGACCGTCACTATGCCTAGTCTTGCCAGTTCAAGCAGGGCAAGTATGCTGCCGATGAGCGCCTGCCTGTCCTTGATGTGCCCCAATGCCTTGATGAACTCCGCGCTCCGGCGCTTGGATAGCGCGCCCAGAAGGCTGTTCATAAGCTCCGCAAGCGGCACTTCCTCCTCCGGTGCGCTGAAGGAGACTTCCTCCCTGCCTCGGATCACCCTTTCGAAGATGTCCTGGAAATCCTGGGGCAGAAGCCCCTCCAGCGGGTTTCCGAGCCATCTTGAGCCCAGTTTCTCGTACCTTCCCCGCCTGTAGGACATCTGGGCGATGAGCTCGAGCCCCCTTAGCTTCCTCGCTGCATCCCTGAAGAGCTTGTATGCCCTCAGCCTGTCGACTAGAAGCTCAGACGGGTCCTGCCCCTCGGCATCCTCCTCAGGGCCTTCCAGGTCCTTCCTTTTTGGCATCAACACCCTTGCCTTGATGAAAAGAAGCGTCGCCGCGATGACAAGAAACCTTGAGGATTCCTCGAGGTCGGGCCACTCCATGGCGCTGATTCTCCTAAGGAAGTCGTCGGTGATCTGGGCCAGCGACACTTCGCAGATGTCGACCTTTCGCTGCTCTATGAGCTCAAGCAGCAAGCCCAGCGGTCCCGACTGGGCCTCAGCCGCCGAAACCGGGGCCGCTGCCCTTAGTTCCGCTCCGCCTCCCTCAGTCATCTCAGCCTTATGGCCGACCTCACCTTGACCATCGTCTCCTCGGCGGCGCGGCGCGCAGCCTCGGTCCCCCTGGCGAGGATACCTTCGACGAGGTCGTAGTCGGCCTCGAAGCGCCTTCTCCTCTCGTGTATGGGCTCGAGTATGGTCCCGATCTCGGCGGCAAGCCTCTTCTTGCATGCGACGCAGCCTATCTGCGCGCCCTCGCACTCGGTCCTCACCTGCTCAGTCATGCAGGGAGTGAAGGCCCCGTAGTACGCGAAGACGGTGCAGATGTCGGGGTGGCCCGGGTCAGTCTTCTTTATCCTTGCAGGATCTGTCACCATCTGTGAGATGAGCTGGGACACCTTGGCAGGCTCGTCCGACAGAGCGATGTAGTTGCCGTAGCTCTTGCTCATCTTCCTGCCGTCCGTCCCGGGAAGAAGAGGCACGTTATTTAATATTGCCTCTGGCTCCACAAGAGTATCGCCGTAGAGGAAGTTGAACCTTCTGACTATCTCCCTTGCCAGCTCAAGGTGAGGTATCTGGTCCTGGCCGACAGGCACGGCGTTCGCCTTGTAGATGGCGATGTCCGCCGCCTGAAGCACCGGGTATCCCAGGAAGCCGTATGTCTGTATCTCCCTGTCTGAGATCTGTCTGAGCTGCTCCTTGTAAGTAGGGCAGCGCTCAAGCCATCCCAGGGGGGTTATCATGGACATGAGAAGGTGAAGCTCCGCATGCTGCTTTACCTGCGACTGGATGAAGACGGTCGACTTCTCCGGGTCTATTCCGGCTGCGAGCCAGTCCAGGGCCATATCCTTGATATTCTGAGGCAGGTCCGCCGTCTGCTCATAGCCGGTGGTCAGCGCGTGCCAGTCCACTACAGTAAAGAAGCAGTCGTACTCCTCCTGCAGCTTGACCCAGTTTCTGAGGGTAAGATAGTTTCCCATGTGCAGCTTGCCCGTGGGCCTCATGCCGCTTAGTATAGTGCCCTTCTTCATCTGTACCTCCCGATAACAGCCGATTCGTTTATCGCACTCTAATCTGTATATCACTCTATTGTCGCGTAAACAAGAGGCGGGGCGGACACCTCCGCCTCCGAGAACGAAAATGCCTTCCTGCAGGAAGCAAGAGCCGAGCTGAGCGCATCCTGGCCCCTTGCATAGACCCTTGCGTAGGGCTCGCCCCGCCCGATCCTGTCGCCCACCTGCTTTAAGACCGTGATGCCGACGCCGAAGTCGACAGGCTCGCCCTTCTTTTTGCGCCCAGCTCCGATTACGACTGAAGCCCTTCCCAGCTCAAGGCCATCTATGTCAGACACCCAGCCGTCATCGGGGCTTAGAGCGTCAGCCCTGAACCCTGCCAGCTCGAACTTCCCGGGCTTCTCAACATAGGATGGGTCTCCGCCCTGTGCCTCGACCATCTCAATGAGCTTTGCCATAGCCCTGCCGGTGCCCAGCGCTTTTAGGAGTTCTATCGCGATGAGCTCATCCGGCCTTCTGTCGCCGGCGCATCTGAGCATAAGGGTCGCAAGATAGATGACTATGTCGAGAAGCCTTGAGGGGTTCGGGTTCCTGAGCATCTCGGCCGCCTCGATGACCTCGAGCGCATTTCCTACGGCCGTGCCCAGGGGCTGGTTCATATCCGTCACTATGGCTGCCATCCTCCTGCCGGACGCGCGACCTATGTCTACCATGAGCCTTGCTAGCTCGGTCGAGCTTTCCCTGTCGTGAAGGAAAGCCCCGCGCCCGGTCTTCACGTCAAGCACTATGGCATCCGAACCTGAGGCCAGCTTCTTGCTCATTATGCTAGATGCCATGAGCGAGATGTTGTCAGTGGTGGACGTGACGTCCCTCAGGGAGTATAGGATCTTATCTGCAGGGGCAATGTCGGACGTCTGTCCGGAGACTGCAATGCCGATGCGCTTGACCTGGTCGATGAACTGCCTCTTAGTCAGGTCCACCCGCATGCCGGGTATGGACTCGAGCTTGTCGAGGGTGCCTCCCGTATGGCCGAGCCCCCTTCCGGACAGCTTCGCGACAGGATAGCCCATGGCTGCGACCAGAGGCGCGAGTATGAGCGTCGTAGTGTCGGCAACCCCACCGGTGGAATGCTTGTCAAGCTTAATGCCGGGTATCTCCGAAAGGTCAAGCATCTCGCCCGACTCTGCCATGGCCATGGTGAGCTCGGCCGTCTCCTGGACGTCCATGCCCTTTATCCATATCGCCATGAGAAGCGCGCTGGCCTGGTAGTCGGGTATGTCGCCTTCGACTATCCCCTTTATGAAGAAGCGGATCTCACCTTCGGAGAGCCTGCCTCCCGTCTTCTTCTTCGCTATGATCTCCTGTATATCCATCTCAGGCTCCTTTCGGGTCAAGCATGCTCTCGCCCGGAAGATCCCAGGGGATGCCAAGCCAGGCTGCCACAGTGGCCCCGACGTCTGCGAAGCTGGCCCTGTCTCCAAGCGGGCGCGGGCTTATGCCCTTATGCCATACCAGGACGAAGGGGTGCTCCCTGCTGTGGTCTGTCGAAGGCGTCGTAGGGTCGTTCCCGTGGTCCGCCGTCACAATAAGCAGGTCCCTCTCCCCGAGCATGCCTGCTGCCCTGCCGATGAGCGGGTCGGTCTCCTCAAGGGCGCGCTTCATGCCCATATGGTCGTTCCTGTGGCCGTAGAGCATGTCGAAATCCACGCAATTAGCGAAGATGAGGCCTGAGGCCCCCTCCTCTATGAACTGCATCATGGCCTCCATCGTGGCCCGGTTGCCTGAGACGTGCCTTGATGCGGTTATCCCCTTATTGGCGAAGAGGTCGTCTATCTTGCCGCATGCCATTACCGAGAGGCCTGCATCCTGCACCAGCTGGAGGAGGTTCGGTACTGGAGGTTCGACAGCGAAGTCTCGCCTTTTCGCCCCGACCCTCTCGAAGGCGCCGGGCTTCCCGGCAAAAGGTCTAGCTATCACCCTTCCGACCTCGTGCTCGCCCCTGAGCAACTCCCTTGCAGCCCTTGATGCCGAGTAGAGCTCCTCAAGAGGGATGATGTCTACGTGCGAGGCGATCTGGAATACGGAGTCACCTGATGTGTAGACGATGAACTTCCCGGTACGGATGTGTTCCTCGCCGTAGTCTCTTATGACGTCGGTTCCGGAGTAAGGAAGGTTGCAAAGCGTGCCCCTGCCGGTCGCTTCCTCGAAATCCCGGATTATTCGCCCGGGGAAGCCGGCCGGGTATAAGGGGAAGGGCTTCTTAAGCACATTCCCGGCCATCTCCCAATGGCCCGTGGTCGAGTCCTTGCCCGGGGAGAGCTCTGTCAGCCTGCCCCAGGAGGCGGAAGGTGTCTCTGCCGGGGGCGTTCCGAGTAAGGCCTTACCGGACAGGCACGCGCTGTTGCCTATGCCCATAGAGCCGAGCACCGGCAGGATAATCCCTCCCGCCTTCTCGGCCGTATTCGACAGGGTGTTGCTGCCTTCATCGCCGTACTGGGCGGCGTCCGGCATCTCGCCTGCGCCGACCCCGTCAAGCACCAGAATTATCGCCCTTCTTGCCTCAGCTTCCATTATGGTTGCCCCTCTCATGACCTTGGGTGGTGCTTATCGTATACCTGCCTAAGCTTCGCCTTGGTGAGGTGAGTGTAAATCTGCGTGGTGCCGATGTCAGCGTGCCCGAGCATCTCCTGCACGGCCCTCAGGTCTGCGCCGTTTTCCAACAGGTGCGTGGCGAACGAGTGCCTCAGAGTGTGAGGGCTGACATCCGAACCGATACCTGCCGCCATGCAGCGTTTCTTGAGGTTCTTCCAGAAGGCCTGCCTTGTCATCGGGCTGCCGTCCGATGTTACGAAGAGCCATGAGCTGGGCCTCATGTTGCAAAGAGGGGACCTGCCGTGCGCGACGTATGCGTCCACAGCCCTTGCCGCGAAGTTTCCGAGAGGTACTATCCTCTCCTTGCTGCCCTTGCCGATGCACCTTACATAGCCATGCTCGGTGTTCACGTCGCCGACCTTAAGCGATACGAGCTCGCTTACCCTTAGGCCGCACCCGTATAGCACCTCAAGCATCGCAAGATCCCTCATGTCCCTGGGAGTCCTAGCCGAAAGCGATTCCAGAAGGGCCTTCATGTCCTCTACGCTGAGGCATCTGGGAAGGGGCCTGTGCTGTCTAACTGATTCCACAGGGGCTGCCGGGTCGGCCTTAATCGTCCCCTGCCTCACTAGGTACTTGTAGAGCCCCCTTATGGTAGTCAGCTTCCTTGCCACGCTTGAGGCGGACAGCCCCTGCGAGCTGAGCTGCGAGACAAAGGCCGATACGGCGCGGCTATCCGCGCCCGTAAGCAATGCTGCGCTCGCTGCCATGTCTCTTCCTCCCGTAAGAAAGGCCTCGAAGTCCCTGAGGTCTCTTGCGTAGGCCGCAAGGGTGTTCTCCGATAGACCCCTTTCCACGGCGAGGAAGTTCAGGAAGTCCTCGGTTAGCTCGTGCATCAGACCGCCTCCAAGCAATTGTGTTTACATAATATCATAAAGGAGGGACCGTGGCACCGCCTACCTGCCCCCGGCTATCAGCCAGTTCAAGAAGATCAGGGTCTTCGAATCCTCTATCTGGCCTTCGGAGAGCATCTCCTTAAGCTCCTGAGCCGTGAAGAACCGCGCATCGATGAGTTCGTCCTCATCTGGCTTCGCGTCGGAAGTGCCGATCGCCTCCATGAGGTACATGTGCATGTACTCGGTTGCAAAGCCAGCCGCCAGGTAGAAGCCGAATATCCGCCTTACGATCCTGCAGGAAAGCGACGTCTCCTCGGCCGCCTCGCGCACCGCGGCCTCCTCCGGCTCCTCTCCGCTTTCGATCCTTCCGGCAGGTATCTCCCAGAGGAGCCTGCCCGCCGGATAGCGGTACTGCCTTACCAGGCAATACCCTCCCATGCCGTCACTTATGCAGCAGGATACGGAATCGGAGCTTCGCACGACCTCCCTTGTGGACTGACCTCCTGTAGGCAGCAGGACAGTATCCTCCTCCAGCGTCAGGATCCTTCCCCTGAACACTGTCCTTCCGGAGAGCCTCACCTCGGAGGACGTCTTCACGCATTCGCACTTCATGAGCCTTACCCCCTAAAATGGAAAACCGGGCGCAGCCTGGTGCGCCCGGGAAATATCGCGGGATGGCCTAGCTGTAGGACTCCGCTCCCTTCTTGATCGCCTCGATGTTCAGGGGTATGAGCTTCGCCTTGGAGCCGGTCATCTTCTTATGGAGGACCTTCTCAAGGTATTCGGCCTTCACCCACTTGTCGGCCGCCATCATAGCTCCCAGCATCGCCATGTTCGCCACCTTCTCGTTTCCAAGCTCCTCAGCGATTCCTGTACCCGGGCAGGCGACGTAAGTTATGTCTGCCCTTGCAGGTCCCCTCTTTATTAGGCTGGAGTTGTAGACCATGATGCCGCCGGACTTGATCATGGGCTCGAACTTGTCCATGCTGGGCAGGTTCATCGCTATCACCACGTCCGGGTTGTCCACTATGGGCGAGCCGATCGGCTCTTCTGACACGACCACGGCGCAGTTAGCGGTGCCGCCTCTCATCTCCGGCCCATAGGACGGTATCCAGGAGACGTTCTTGCCCTCAAGCATCCCAGCCTCTGAGAGAAGCATCCCGGCCAGCATGAGCCCCTGGCCACCGAAGCCTGAAAGTATGTACTCTTTCTGCATCTATTTCGCCTCCTCAGTAACCTTGAAGTCGCCGAGAGGGTAATAGGGCGCCATGTTCTCGTCGACCCACTTCATGGATTCGAAGGGGGCGCGTCCCCAGTTGGTCGGGCAGGTGGAAAGCACCTCGACTATGTTCAGGCCCTTGCCTTCAAGTTGGTTCTGGAAGGCCTTCTTGATGGCCTTCTTGGCCCTTGCAAGGTTGGCCGGGGTCGTGACAGAGACCCTTGTAACATAGTAAGCGCCTGGTATGGTGGCGAGCATCTCGCTCATCCTGATAGGGCTTCCGCAGTGCTCCTGCTGCCTTCCGTAGGGGGATGTGCTTGTCTTCTGGCCGACTAGCGTGGTCGGGGCCATCTGGCCTCCCGTCATGCCGTATATGGCATTGTTCACAAAGATCACGGTGATCTTCTCGCCTCTCATCGCGGCGTGGACTATCTCGGCGGTGCCTATCGAAGCCAGGTCTCCATCACCTTGATAAGTGAATACGACCTTGTCGGGGTGTACCCTCTTTATGCCGGTGGCCATCGCCGGCGCCCTGCCGTGGGCGGCTACCGTGAAGTCGGTGTCGAAGTAAAGATATGCCAGCACCGCGCACCCTACGGGGGCCACTCCTATGGTCTTCTCCCTTATGCCCAGCTCGTCTATCGCTTCAGCCACCAGCTTATGGATTATTCCGTGCGCGCATCCGGGGCAGTAGTGCATGGTCTTCTTTGTCAGGGATCTTGCCGTCCTGTAAACCTCCTGCATGCTTATACCCCCCTTCCTTCCATTAGTGAGCGCACCTTGGCGAGCACATCGTCCCTCTTGGGCACGAGGCCTCCAGGTATGGCGTGCAGCGAAACGGGCTTTCTTCCGTCAACTGCCAATCTTACATCCTCTATGAACTGCCCGAGGCTCATCTCGACTACGAGGAAGCCCTTGACCTTGGATGCGGCCTCCCTTATCGCCGCAGTCGGGAAGGGCCACACAGTTATGGGCCTGATGAGCCCCAGCTTGATACCCTCGGCCCTGGCTTTGTCTACAGCCGAGCGGCTTACCCTGCTTGAAGTCCCGTAAGCAACTATGGCGAGCTCAGCGTCCTCCATCATGTACTGCTCCACCCTGGTCTCGTTGGCCGCCACTTTGGCATACGTGTCAGCCAGCTCGAGGTTCAGCTCATACATCTTCTCGGGGTCCAGGTCGAATGCCTTGACCACGCGTGAGGGCCTTCCCTCGGCCCCTGTGACGGCGAAGTCCCTGGACTTCGGATCGGGGGCCTCCTTCATCTCAGGGAACTCCACTGATTCCATCATCTGGCCGAGCACGCCGTCTGCCAGGATCATAACCGGCATGCGGTATCTCTCGCCGGTCTCAAAGGATATGTATATCAGGTCAACCATCTCCTGGATGCTTGCGGGGGCGAAGACTATCATCCTGTAGTCTCCGTGCCCGCCTCCCTTGGTGGCCTGGAAATAATCGCTTTGGGCTGGCTGTATGTCGCCCAGGCCCGGTCCTCCGCGAACCATGTTCACGATTAGAGGAGAGAGAAGCGAACCTGCGATATAGGAGATACCCTCCTGCTTCAGGGAAATGCCCGGGCTGGAAGATGAAGTCAACACCCTGGCTCCCGCGGCAGCTGCGCCATACACCATGTTGATAGCCGCGACTTCGCTTTCGGCCTGCAGGAAGCAACCGCCCACCTCGGGCAGC
>CAZHKX010000010.1:696-26322 GCA_964532805.1 uncultured Clostridia bacterium | reverse complement strand
TGCTGCTTTCTGAACGATACAGCCTTCTCGCCCGCCGTTATCCTGCCCACGACCATGGCCTTCTCGCCCGCCGCTTTTAGTATGGCGACCGCCTTCTCGGCGTCTTCCGCCCTGACTACCGCGATAAAGCCCAGCCCCATGTTGAAAACCCTGAGCATCTCAGGGGTCTCCACCTTGCCCAGCCTTGCTATCATGCCGAACACGGAAGGCACGCTCCAGCTTCCGAGGTCCAGCTCCATTCCGCAGCCTTCGGGCAGGCACCTGACCGGGTTTTCCACCAGGCCCCCGCCTGTTATATGAGCCATGCCGAGTACTTCGACCTCCTGCATGAGCTTCACCACCGGCCTCACATATATCCTCGTGGGCTTGAGAAGCTCCTCGCCCAGAGTGCAGCCGAGCTCCTCGAAGTGCTCATGGAAATAGAGCCCGCCGTCTGCCAGAAGGACCCTTCTTGCCAGCGAGAAGCCGTTGGAATGCAGGCCGTTTGAGGCAAGGCCTATCACTGCGTCCCCCGGCCTTATCTTTGACCCGTCAATTATCCGATCCTTCTCAACCGCGCCTACAGCGAAGCCTGCCACGTCGTACTCGCCGTATGGGTAGAAGCCGGGCATCTCTGCCGTCTCTCCGCCCACAAGCGCGCAGTCTGCCATCACGCAGCCGTCCGCTATCCCCTTCACTATGTCGGCGACGAGCTCCGGGACGAGCTTGCCCAGCGCAATATAATCGAGGAAGAAAATCGGCTTTGCGCCCGATACAAGGCAGTCATTCACGCACATGGCCACGCAGTCTATGCCTATGGTGTCGTTCCTGTCCATGCCCATGGCGACTCTTAGCTTAGTGCCCACGCCGTCGGTGCCAGATACAAGTACGGGATTTTTCATACCCAGCGAGTCCAGGTCGTACAGCGCCCCGAAGCCGCCAAGGCCGCCCATGACGCCCTTAGTGGTTGTCTTCGCCACGTGGGGCTTGATGAGCTCCACAGAGTAGTTGCCGGCGTCGATGTTCACGCCCGCCTTCCTGTAGGTGGTGCCCTCCTCGCCCTTCTTCACCGTCTCGAAGACCTGCTTGTCCACATCGGCGTCTATCGCCGTGGGGTACTTGCCGTCGAAGCACGCCTTGCAGAAGCCGCGGCTTCCCGAGCCGGAGGACCTCCTTGCGCGCTCTATGGCCATGACCATGCCCTCAAGGGATATGTAATGCAGGGACTCCGCCCCGATCATCTCCTGTATCTCCTCGCGGGTCTTGACGTTTGCGATAAGCTCCCCGCGGCCTGTGGTGTCTATGCCGTAATGGCAGCCGAACTTCACGGGAGGCGACGACACGACAACGTGCACCTCTGTCGCCCCCGCCCTTTTCATGAGGTCCACCAGCTTCCGGCTCGTCGTGCCGCGCACTATCGAGTCATCGACCAGAACCACGCGCTTTCCGCGCACAAGGGAGGCCACAGCATTGAGCTTAAGTCTTACGCCCAGCTCCCTTACGTTTTGAGATGGCTGTATGAATGTCCTTCCCATGTACCTGTTCTTTATCATGCCCATGACATAAGGAAGTCCGCTCTCCTGGGCGTAGCCCTGAGCTGCGCCGATGCCTGATTCCGGTACCGGGACTACGATATCGGCCACGATGTCGGTGCTCTCCCTTGCAAGCTGCCTGCCGAGCTCGAAGCGCGCCTCGGCCACTCCTATATCGTCTATGCAGGAGTCGGGCCTTGCAAGGTATACGTGCTCGAATATGCAGGAGGCGTGCTTGACGCCGTTTAGCTTACCGGCCGAATGCAGGCCGTCCTTGTTCATGTAGATTATCTCGCCCGGCTCGACGTCTCTGATCTTGACTGCATTTACGGTATCGAGGGCGCATGATTCCGATGCCACGAAGAAGCCCGAGCCGTCGGCGGCCTCACCCACCATGAGGGGCCTGAAGCCGTGGGGGTCCCTGGCTGCATAGACGGTGTCGCCCTGCAGCACGGCGAAGGAGTATGCCCCATCCAGCGTCTCCATCGCTTTTCTTATCGCTCCGAGCATCCCGAGGTCGTAGTGGCGGGCGATCGTGCAGCCGATTATCTCGGAATCGGATGTCGTCTGGAACACGGCGCCGGTCTTGCCGAGCCTTCTTCTGAGCACTGCGGCGTTCGTGATGTTGCCGTTGTGGGCAAGGGCCATCATCCCGTCGATGTACCTGAATGTCATGGGCTGCGCGTTCATGATGTCGGAGCTGCCGGTGGTCGAATAGCGCACATGTCCTATGCCGGTGTTTCCCTTAAGGGCTGATGCGGGCCTTCTTGCGAAGACTTCCGTCACAAGGCCCATGTCCTTTATGACCTTTATCTCGTTTCCCTCGAAGGTCGCGATGCCTGCGCTCTCCTGGCCTCTGTGCTGGAGTGCGACCAGGCCCATGAAGACCATGTCGGCGACGGGGCCCTTAAGAGCTGCGCCGAACACGCCGCACTCGTCTTTCACCCTGTCGTCCTCGAGAAAAAACTCGTAGTTTGCTTCCAATCCGGTATACCTCACCTTCCGGACACGGCGCGCTCGAGCGCCTGCCCGTATGACTTGCCAAGCTCCTCCACGTCGAGCTCGACTTCCGCCGCATCCTGCCTGATTATGAGCCTCTTGCCGTCGGTCCTTCCTATGAAGGAGGAGGCGACTCCGTCCCTTCTTGCGAGGTTCTGCAGCTCAGCAACATGCTCCGGCCTCACTTCCACGATGACCCTCGCCGGAGTCTCTGAGAAGAGCATCTTCCATAGAGGAAGCATCGCGTTGTTCGCGTCCGTGAGGTCGATTTCGGCTCCTATACCGTTGGCGAGGGCGCACTCGCAGATTGCGGCTCCCAGCCCTCCTTCGGAGAGGTCGTGCGCCGAGACCATCAGGCCCTGGTTTGCGGCCTCTATCAGGAACTTGATGAGCCTCTTCTCGGCTTCGGCGTTGAACCTGGGCGGCCTTCCAGCCTCGATGCCCTTAATGCATGCGAGATACTCGGAGCCGCCGAGCTCGTCGAAGGTGTCGCCCAGAAGGGCTATGGAGTTGCCAGCCTCCTTGAAGCCCGCGCCGACCGCCTTGTTCACGTCGTCCATAGAACCGACCATGCCTATCGTAGGAGTCGGATAGATTGCCGTCTCCCCGTCCTCGTTGTAGAAGCTCACGTTTCCGCCGGTTACAGGTGTGCCGAACGCCTCGCATGCCTCGGCCAGGCCAAGCACCGATTCCCTGAAGCTCCAGTAGACTTCCGGCTTCATGGGGTTTCCGTGGTTCTGGCAGTTGGTGACCGCAAGTGGCTTGGCGCCCGTGCAAGCGAGCTTCCTTGCGCATTCCGCGACTGCGAGCTTCGCGCCTTCCCTAGGGTATAGGTAGCAGTAGCGGGGGTTCACGTCCGTGGTAAGGGCGACTGCCTTGTCGGTGCCCGGGATTCTTACGACCGCGGCGTCTCCGCCGGGCTTTACCGCAGTCCCGCATCCGACCTGGTGGTCGTACTGCGAGTAGATCCAGCGCTTGGAGCATAGCGCAGGGGAGCCCATCATTTTAGTAAGTATCCCCGCAAGCTCCTCATCCTTCGGCGCATCCAGCGTATCGGGGTCGAACGCCCCCAGCTCCGCTATATAGGAGGGCTTCACGTACTCCCTATCGTAGGCGGGCGCGTCCTCAGCAAGCTCGGCTGCGGGGATATTCGCCACCGGTTTTCCGCCCATGGTGAGCGTTAGCATGCCGCCGTCCGTAACCTCTCCGATTACGGCAGCATCCAGGTCCCACTTCCTGAGGATGTCGGCCACCTCGCCCTCCTTGCCGGGGACGGGGACCATAAGCATCCTCTCCTGGGATTCAGAGAGCATTATCTCGTAGGGGCTCATACCGGTCTCGCGCTTGGGCACGAGGTCCAGCTCGACTTTCATGCCGGAGCCGCCGCGGCTTGCCATCTCGGAGGTGGCGCAGGTAAGACCTGCCGCCCCGAGGTCCTGTATGCCGAGCACAAGCTCTTTTTCCACCAGCTCAAGGCACGCTTCAAGGAGAAGCTTCTCGCGGAAGGGGTCGCCTACCTGCACAGCCGACTTCCTCTCCTGGGCTTCCTCTGTAAGGTCCGCCGAGGCGAACGTGGCGCCGTGTATTCCGTCGCGGCCGGTGGTGGATCCAATCAGCATGACCTTGTTTCCTGCGCCCGTCGCCTTGCCGCGCCTGATGTCCTCATGCCTCATATAGCCCACGCACATGACGTTCACCAGCGGGTTCACCGAGTAGCAATCCCCGAACCAGCTCATGCCGCCGACCGTAGGTATTCCCACAGCGTTTCCGTATCCTGCGATTCCCGCCACTACGCCGTCGATTATGTGGCGGTTCCTGGCATCGTCCGCAGGCCCGAAGAACAGGGGGTCCAGCATGGCGATCGGCCTTGCGCCCATGGTGAATATGTCGCGTATTATCCCGCCTGCGCCCGTCGCCGCGCCCTGGTAGGGCTCGACCGCGCTGGGGTGGTTGTGGCTTTCGATCTTGAATGCGACCGCAAGGCCGTCTCCGATGTCGACTATCCCTGCGTTCTCGCCGGGGCCCTGAAGCACCGCCTCGCCCTTCGTCGGCAGAAGCTTAAGCACCTTCCTCGAGTTCTTGTAGCTGCAGTGCTCGCTCCACATGACTGAGAACATGGACATCTCGAGGTGGTTGGGGTGCCTTCCTATCTTCTTGCATATGAGAAGGTATTCATCGTCGGTGAGGCCCATAGCCCTCCAGTCCTCGGGCTTGACCGTCATCTCGCCGGGAATCGCCTCATATATGTTCCTCTTGTCGTCGCTCATCTGCGGTAGCCTCCCTTCCCGGCCCATTCCATGACGGACCTGAAGACCCTCACTCCGTCGGAGCCTCCAAGGACGTCCTCCATCGCGCGCTCCGGGTGGGGCATTAGCCCTACCACGTTTCCAGCTTCGTTGGTTATGCCGGCGATGTTGTTTATGCTGCCGTTGGGATTGACCCCGTCAGTGATTGCGCCGTCGGCCGTGCTGTAGCGGAAGGCGACCCTTCCGGTGTCCTCCAGCATCCTTATGACCTCGGGATCGGCGTAGTAGTTGCCTTCAGCGTGGGCTATGGGGAAGTCTACGACCTCACCCTTGGAATAGAGGCTTGTGAACGGAGTCAGGTTGTTCTCGACTCTGAGCTTCTGGGGCCTGCAAATGAACTTCAGGCTCCTGTTTCTCAGCGTGACGCCGGGAAGAAGGCCCGATTCGAGCAGCACCTGGAAGCCGTTGCAGATGCCGAGGACTGGCCCGCCGTCCTTGGCGAATCCGATTACGGAATCCATCACCGGCGAGAAGCGGGCGATGGCGCCGCAGCGCAGGTAATCGCCGTGGGCGAAGCCTCCGGGGAGCACTATCGCGTCATAGTCTCCCAGCTTCGTCTCCTTGTGCCATATGAAGCCGGAATCCGCTCCTACGACCTCTGCCGCCCTCTGGACGTCGCGGTCGCAGTTGGAGCCCGGGAAAAGGACTATGCCTATCTTCATCTTTCCTTCTCCTCAGCTACGGTGAACTCGTACCTCTCCATGACCAGGTTGGCGAGAAGCTTCCTGGATATCTCGTCTACCATCTCTCTCGCCTTCTGCTCGTCTTCGGCCTTGAGCCTCACTTCGATGAACTTGCCCAGGCGCACATCCTCTATGCCGGAATAGCCCATGCTATGCAGGCCCGTGCGGACGGCCACGCCCTGGGGGTCCAGTATGGACTGCTTTAGCGTCACTACCACCTTCGCGCTGTAGCTTCTCACTTCACTGCACCTCCGGAGATGCGCCTCAGCACTTCCTCATATGCCTCCTCGACCCCGCCCAGGTCGCGACGGAAGCGGTCCTTGTCGAGCTTCTCCCTGGTCTCGCTGTCCCAGAAGCGGCAGGTGTCAGGGGATATCTCGTCTGCCAGTATGATCTGGCCCTTATAGATGCCGAACTCGAGCTTGAAGTCGACGAGTATGAGGCCGCGCTCCAGCATGAAGGGCTTAAGCAGCTCGTTTACCTTAGTGGCCATGTCGCGAACAGTATCCACGGTCTTCTGGTCCGCGATTCCGAGAAGCTTTACATGGTCGTCGTTTACCAGTGGGTCATGGAGCTCGTCGTCCTTGTAGTAGATCTCGCGGACTGCCTCCTTGATGTCGGTGCCCTCGGGGATGCCCAGACGCTTTGAGAGGCTGCCTGCGACCACATTCCTCATGACGACTTCGAGTGGGACTATCTTCACGTGCTTGACTATCATCTCGGTGTCGGAGACGAGCCTTACGAAATGAGTGGGGATGCCGCGCTGTTCCAGATAGCCGAACATCGCTGCGGACATGAGGTTGTTGACCCTGCCCTTGCCTGAGATAGTGCCCTTCTTCAGACCGTCGAACGCGGTAGCGCTGTCCTTGTAGCTTATGAGGACTTCGTCGGGGTTTGCGGTTTCGTATACGCGCTTGGCCTTTCCTTCATAAAGCAGCTTGGCTTCCATATCAGATACCTCCATACGGTAATATTCTTGTTTGGTCCCGCGCCAGTTACTATTGACGGGCTTCGCTGTCCGAATCAGGAGTTTAGCGCCCTTACCTCTTCATCGGCCTCGGCGGCCTTCTGTGCAAGGCTCATCTTGTATTCTGAGAGCTTCCCCTGAAGCTTCTTGTCCGAGGCGGCCAGTATCTGGACTGCCAGTATCGCCGCGTTAGCCGAGCCGTTTATGGCAACGGTCGCAACCGGGATTCCTGACGGCATCTGCACCGTCGCATAGAGCGCGTCCAGCCCGTTCAGGGCGCCTGATGCAAGGGGCACTCCTATTACCGGAAGCGTGGTGTTGGCGGCCATTGCGCCGGCGAGGTGGGCTGCCGCCCCTGCGCCCGCTATGATTACCTTCATCCCTCGGGATTGGGCCTCCTTCGAGAAGGCGGCGGCGGCATCGGGAGTGCGGTGCGCGGAAAGCACCCTCATCTCGGCAGCAATTCCGAACTTGGCCAGCATCTCGTATGCCGTCTTCATCACTTCCAGGTCGGACTTGCTTCCCATGACTATTCCTACCAGGGGTTTGTTGGCCACGAAAATCTCCTCCTTAAAAATGTGCAAAGCCCCGCGAACAGGGTTACGAAACCTGCCCGCCGGGGCTTTTATCCCTTAGGTGTAGCCTTGCCTCTTATTGGGAGGGGGCCTGCGCCGCTCGGTCCAGGCCCGCTCATCGGCGGCGGAACCCTAGGCGCACTTTCGTCATATTCTTTTTCGCGCGACAGGCCTGCCTCATATGTTTTGCGCCGCACACCCTGCCTATGAGGATCTGCGGCGCAATAACGCTATATTGTTCGGGCTCTCCTCGAGTGCGGCAAGGCAAGCATCGCGAATCCAGTCTTACCTGCCAGCTCGAAGGCCCTAAGCATCTTCCTTCCGTCTCCTCCTCAAATCGGGCATCTCCGTGCCCTGTTATTTGAAACGGCTACACAAGGATTGTAAGCCAAATAGCGAGATTCTTCAATATGCCGGGAGCAGGCAACGGACATAGTGGCCCCCTACTTCTGTGCGGGGATCAATGCCGCAATGGAGGATACGGCTATCTTCCTGGATGTCCCGTCCGCGAGCTTCAAGGTAATCATGTCCGCCTCTATCGAAAGCAGGACGCCGGAGTAGGTAGTGCCGTCCGGCATGAGGACTATGACCTTCGCCGTGCCTGCAGCAAGCAGAGGAGAGGTCCCTACCTGCGGGGCGGATGATGCAGCCTGGCCTGGTACCGAGGCTCTTATCTCAGCCTGAGTGAGCGCGCGATTATAGATTCTTACTTCCCTCAGCGCCCCCTGCAGGTGCTCAAGCTCGTTGTCGTCTACGTAGCAGCCCAAAGCGAAGGTCGCCTGGTCGGGATATACGATGTCGCCG
The DNA here is from genome assembly GCA_964532805.1 of uncultured Clostridia bacterium. Classification (GTDB taxonomy): domain Bacteria; phylum Bacillota; class DTU025; order DTU025; family MWDF01; genus MWDF01. The sequence goes on along the minus strand of CAZHKX010000010.1, from coordinate 18,477 downwards.
TAGGCCTGGGTCGATTCCTTCACGGCCTCTCCGTTAATGTATAGGACCATCTTCGCACCATCATATGTGAATGCTACATGATACCATTTGCTGAAGTCGAACTGAGCGTCCCAGGAGATCCAGTCCCATCTCGGCCCGCTGCCGTCTCTTACAGTGGCTACATAGCCTGAAATCTTCCCGTCGACAAGCCCCATGAAGAAGCCCCTCTCATAAGAGCCGTTGTCCTGTGCGTAGCTTACAATCGCCCTCCATGAGTTGCGGTTTTCGATCTTCACCCACGCCTCGAGCGTGAGCTCCTTCTTGGGTAGGACAACCCCGGCAGGCACTCCCTTGTACATCTGGACGCGATTTGTCGAGCCGTCCAGCACCATGCCCTTGCCGAAAGGTCCGTCGACGTATGAAACGTCGCCTAAAACTGCGCCGTTGAGACCTTCGATGGCCTTAAGCGAGCTGCCCTGAATGTAGGAGGGCGAAAGCTCCCAAGCATACAGAAGCCCGTTAGGCGCGGCATTGGCCACAATGGCTGCCATAAGGATGATTAATGCGATGAGCAACATTCCCTTCCTTATCATGATGCACCTCCGAGAACATCTAATTCTTTGGCTGATTTTTGCAGCTATTCTAGTTGTTCCGTCTCTCATTGGCAGATTCCAGCACTTCGAACAAGGGGCGTTCTCTATGATGGCTATTATGTATCAGACAAGAAGCTCAACTCCAAATCTGACCTTTTCTTCGATCTTCATTTCTTTGGCATACCTCATCATGAGATCTATGTCCCTTGCACTTCCTGAGAGGTAATTTCTCATGGCTTCTGAAGCCATCCCGCTACCGATCTTCTTGTTTAGCTTTATCGCATCGCATACGCACTTTTCCTTGTCGTATATTCTGAATGACAGCCCGCCAGAGTTAATGCTCTGGACCCCTAGCAGATAAGCTACCTGCCCGAAGGTATACAGTTTTATTGGAGGATACGTCGGCAGTGAGATCTTATAATTCCTGGGAACTGCCATCGTAATCTCCCAGGGGTTATCCGCAATGAGTCCATGATAAGCGAGCGCTGTCTGTAGGCAAATGACCCCTTTGGGCACTATCTGTGATGATATTAGATACTGCCGATTCTCTTCTCCAAGCATCTCAGGCCAAGCAAATAGGCCACGTTTCAGCTTGGAGATCTTTCCTTCCTGAAGTAGCATTTTGATGTGTGAAGTGTGGACTCCTCTGCTTACGAGATAAGTAGAATCGGCAATCCCCTTTGAATCAAAGAAGGCATCCCGTATTCTATTACTCGCCTTTTCCTTCATTCTTCTCCCATATCGTATATAATATGAACATTTTCATATAATGGCTTCTAGCTTGGACTATCAGACAAAATCTGCCTTTATTATATACAATACATAAAAACAATGCTTGTTCTAACAAATATCTAATGCGAATCTATATACTCCTGAAGCCTCTCGTGCCACTTTACGATGTCCACTTCCTGCGGCTCTGTCCCCTCCCCCAGGAGCAGGTCGGCAAGGTGCCTGGGCGTCCTTCCTCCTATGTGCATGGCCTTGATGCATGAGACGCAGTACACGCAGACGTCCTCGCAGGGCATCGATGAAGCCCTTTTCCGCATCGCATCCTCTACTTTATCGACAGGCAGCGTGGGGTACAGGTCATCTCCGCAGCATACGGACCTGCCTTCTCTGAACTCGGTCTCGATCACCTCGATGTTCATCTTCTTAAGGAGGCTCCTCACCGCCTTGTGAACCCCCGATCTCTCCCTGACAGGGCAGGCGTCATGTACGGACATCCTTATGCCGCCGTAATCGGGGAACTTATAATCGGCGAGCCCGTCGATGAGCTCCCAGAGCGAGACGGTGCTTACCCCTTCATACAGGCTCCTGAAGCGCCTGTCGCATCCTGCACAGACGTTTATGATCACCGAACCGGGCTCTACCTTCGGCTCGTGCCTGCAGCATATGTTGTGCATCTGGACATTTCCGAAGCTCTCATTCAGGAACTTCAGCATCCTGCCCTCCACATAGGGCTTATAGATGCTAAGCGCGCAGCCGGGATTGAAGTAGTATCTGCTCATGTAGGCTCCTTTCATTGCGGCCAGTCTGTGAAGCTTTTTTGTGGTTTTGGGGCGGCAATGCTTCCCCCTTCCCTGCAGTATGCATCGCAAGTAGGGAAAAGCGCCGCAGCGCAGAAATACTATGATTATTATATCTTCTTGAGGTGCGGGCATGAATGAAGAAAGAGTTGCGCGCAGAAGAAGGCTCTGGGAGATCGCGGCAGTGTTCCTTAAGCTTGGTACCCTTGCTTTCGGAGGACCGGCCGCCCATATAGCTATGATGGACGACGAGATAGTCAAAAAGAGGAAGTGGCTGAGCCGCGAGCATTTCGTGGACCTGATAGGAGCCACCAACCTCATCCCCGGCCCCAACTCTACCGAACTTGCCATCCACCTGGGGCTTGAAAGGGGAGGCATACCGGGGCTATTCATTGCCGGGACGTGCTTCATACTGCCTGCGATGCTGATAGTGCTGGCAATCGCGGCCGCATACGGCAAATATGGGGTGCTCCCCCAGGTAGACGCCCTTCTTGCCGGGGTGAAGCCGGTGATCATCGCAATTGTGACGCTTGCCCTCATAAGGCTGTGGAAGACCGCGGCGAAGACCAGCCTGGCTGTGGCAGTCGTAATAGCGGTGGCCGCCGCATCCCTTCTGGGGGCACCGGAGATTCCGATGCTTCTGGCTTCAGGCGCCCTCTACACGCTGTGGCATAACAGGGCCAAAGTCGGCAGGGCTGCCCTTTTGCTTAATCCTCTTGCCTTTTCGGCGCTTCCCGGGGCCGCCGCAGCAACAGGGATGCAGGCAGGTGCCAGTTATGGCTCCCTCTTCCTCATATTCCTGAAAATCGGGTCCGTGCTCTACGGAAGCGGGTATGTGCTTCTAGCATTCCTGGAGTCCGAATTCGTGGAGAAGCTCAGCGTGCTTACCCAGAAGCAGCTTCTTGACGCAGTTGCGGTGGGGCAGTTCACCCCGGGTCCGGTGTTCACTACAGCCACATTCATCGGCTACATCATCGACGGAACTCCGGGGGCGATTACATCGACGCTCGGCATCTTCCTGCCGGCATTCCTGCTAGTCCTCATACTTAACCCCATCATACCCAAGCTCAGGAGCTCGTCATGGGTTTCCCCCATGCTGGACGGCGTGAACGCGGCATCGCTTGGCCTGATGGCGGCCGTTACGGTCAAGCTTGCGCAGGCGTCGCTTGACAGCATCTTCACGGTAGTGGCCTTTGCCATATCCTTCGGGGTAATGTACAGGTTCAAGCTGAACTCAGCCATCCTTATTCTTGCAGGAGCCGCAGCGGGGTGGATACTTCATGCGCTTGGGGCTGTATAGTAGGAAGAGCGGGCACTTATGACACTTGTTACGGGGGTAGTCTAATGGACAACGAGGGATTCCTGAGGATAGACAGATTGCTTTCTCTGCTGGGCCTGGCAGTTTCCCCTGTCATGCTTCTGCTGTTCGAGGGAGGGGCGGCATCTCCCTATAAGTACTACGCTTTGATAGCCCTTGCCGCGTTAGCCATAATAGCCGAAGCAGGGCACATAGCCGACAGGGCCGGGCTGGGGTACTCGTTCCCGCGCTTTGCCGCACCGCTCCTCATGCTTGCGGCCTTCTCGGGCCTGAGCATCCTCTGGAGCGCAGACAAGGGGCAGTCGGCGCTGAGGTTCACAGAGGTCCTCATGTACCTTATGGCCTTCTGGGCTGCATCCAGGGCCGTGCCGAAGGCAAGGCGTTCAGTGCTTTTCGTTTTCCTTACTCTATCAACCGCCATACTATGCTGGCTCCTTATAGGCTACGCAACGGCCGAGAACCCTGCCGACCTTAACCCTTTCCAGCCCTTTCAGGCAAGCGGATCGTTCATGGCCTTCGCAGTGGTGCTTCTCTCCGCATCCCTTGGGGTGCTTCTTACCGTAGTGGTCGACAAGGCGGTTCTCAGCCAGAGGGCCTCCGCTCAGACTAGGGCAGCTGTTGCATTCATTTCGATACTCGCTGGAGTGACGGCGTCTTGCGCGCTTCTTCTCTCAGCATCCCAGACCTATCTTCTCATAGGGGCAGCCGCCGTCCTTCTAGTTTTATCCACCAGGATCAGGCGCGGCCTTGCCGCCTCCGCCGCCATAACGGCAATCGTGCTCGGATTGGGCCTTCTTGCCTCTTGGCTTCTCACTCTTCCCATGAAGGGTGCTGCGGTCGGCTTCCTCCCCGCATTCGCGGAAGACGCCAGAGGCCTGGCTGATGAGCTAGGTTTCCTCTCCTATCATTGGATCTCTGCCCTTAAGCTGGGATTGAAGGCTCCTTTCTGGGGCTTCGGGCTCGGTACTTTCAAGGAGGCGGCCTCCCTGGTGTTCACTCCGGCCAACTTCAAGCCCGGCGTGGACGCTCAGAGCTTCGTCCTGCAGCTGTTTGCTGAGCTGGGGCTGCCGGGGGTTGTCGCACTCTTAGGATTTGCTGCGGCAGGCGTCATATCCCTCATCAGAAGCTGCAGGGAAGACGACATTGATTCGCTTATGGTCCTGCCTGCCTTCATTGTGCTGATACTAGTCATGTTCGTCGGAGGCACGCACGGAGCCCCACTTATTACCCTCATGCTCTTCATGCTGGGAGGTTTCGCATCGGCGTCAGACCCGATGTTCTCCGGCCTGACCGGAAGGCGCAGGGCGCTGCCGTTCATAGCAGTCGTGATAGCCGTAGCCGCATCCGTCCTGCTCGGCGTAGTCGCGTTGAAGTACGAGCCATTGAAGGAGGAGGCCGAGCACCACAGGGCGCATGAGGAATATGAGGAGGCAGCAGGGGAGCTTGAGAAGGCGATCTCGTGGATGCCGCTTGATGCCCAGCTATTCATCGACATGGCAGACACCGAGGCGGTGCTTGCGATGAGAGGCTCATCCGGGCGCAGCCTTGAGGAAGCGCTGGATTATGCAAAGAGGGCGACAGCTTTATCGAAGTACAACCCTTCCGGCTATGAGATTAGAGGGGCCATTAGAAGGGCAATATCACTGGACAGCCCGTGGCTTGACGACTACAAGCTGGCGGCGAAATACTCAGGTGCCGCAGTTGTGCATGACCTGCAGATAACGGAATGGGGCCTTCTGAACGGCAGGGCTGATATAGCATCGGAGTATGTGGAGATTGCTAAGTCCAAGCTGCCTGCGCTCAGGGAAGGCGCTGCCATGACCGTGGACGGCATTCAGGACCTTACAGATATCATCAGGATAAGGGCTGCGGACTTTGCAGTGGCAGTGAAGCTCGGCGACGAGCAGAGTAAAGCTGCTGCCCGTGAGGCGTTAATCGCAGTCGAGGGGGAATACTCCGCCGCGCACGAGTTCGTACATCAGATACTGGCGGCATACGGCATCGAAGAGAACATCCATTAGCATCCGCAGATGATCAAAGCCCCGGGCGCTGTTTGCCCGGGGCTTCACTTTTTATTGAATCATGACCTGTTGCGGTCCTTAGTCCTCGGGCCATTCAACTGGTTGTATCCGAGATGCCTTCTCCCGATAAACCGCCTCGAGATTGCTCCACACCTCAGCTGGTATGCCAAGGACAGACTCCAACTTCAGGGCAATTTCATGGCTTAGGATTGCTTCCCCGTTAATGAGCCTACTCACGTGCTCTTCCGGCAGACCCATCCTCTTGGCGAATTCACTTTGATGCATGCCTCGGTTCTCAAGCTGCTCTTGTTGGTTGCCCCAGGCGGTGTGGCTATCATCTTTCGATTTCTTATCATCTCTTGCCGCCTCCCTTGTCCGTGCAATCAATGCTAATACGTAGTCTTATAAACACCCTGTCAGGGCATCCTCTTCAGGTCTTCAAAGATTAGCAGGCAGGCCTTTATGCGTTGTTTCTTTATCTCAGATTTGTCGGTTTCATTGTATAGCTAAGAATGATTATATTTAAGGATTTCCGGCGGGCAGTATTGATGCCGCCCGCCATATTCCATCTGATTTCAAATTACTCGGATTTCGTCTACGGAGTCGTTATGCTCCCGCACCTTTCTCTCGTTCAGCTTAAGCAGGAGGTACAGCAGGATGGCTGCCGTCTCGGGGTTCTTCAGGTTCCGCCTCGTCATGATCCTCTCGGCGAACCTGTGCCACTCATCATTTATGAATGGGCAGAGGCGAGAAAGGTCCCCGACGAGCGGCGCATCTGTGTCTTCCAGTTCTTCGTAATCCCGATAACATGCATCCTCATGGCAGTACGCGCCACATACGCTGCATCTGGGCCTGCCGTCTTCCGCTTTGCGTCCATCGGCCAGTCCCATCAGAAGGACCGAAAGCATCCTGAGCCCGATGGCTGAAGAGGACTCGCGAGTTCTTTGCGCTTGCACGGAACATCCCTCCTTTACAAGAATGATCTTCCCAAAGCCCGTTCTGGACACCTAAAAAAGGCCTTAGCTATATTTGATTACTCTAGGAGCGCCCGGACCTCGCCCTGCTGCCCGTCGATTGGGAGCGCAACGCGGCTGGCGCCTTCTAAGTTGTGACTACATTATAAGGCAAGGGTAGTGATTACGAAAGGTGATTCTGCAAGAAAATAACAATACAGACTCAATATATGACAATTGAGCCTTCGCTTTTTCCGAATCCTTCTCTTCAGCCTAAACGCTTACAGTTCTGACGGTCCTGCGATGCTTACATAATCTATTATATCCATCGGCGTTATGACGCCAAGTGGCATTTCCCTTTCAGTGCCTTTCTCTGTGATTATCAGGGCGGGATAGCCCTCATCGTTCTCCTGGAAGTAAGCCAGTGCCTCGTACACCGTGGCATCCTTGGCGATGTGGCACTTGTGCCTGATATCTGCCTGCACTACCTGCTCTATCTTCGTATCATCCGGATCCGGCACAGGCCCCTCCGCATTCTTCTCCAGCCAGCGTGCGGTGTCTTCCCTCCTGAGGAAGGCGTACGTCCCTGCTTTCTCGACGATCACCTGGGAGAAGTCGTTCTTCATCATGTACTTCAGCACGCGTCCCAGAGCCTCGTTAGACCTGAAGACCATAGGGGGTACGGGGCTGCGCCTTTCGAAGACGGTCATGGGCCTTGCCAGCGCCTCGAATATCTCGCCAAGCTTCTCGATGACGTCCTCCCTGGGGTCTGCCATGGGCCTGCCGCCGAGGAACTTCTCGTGGGTGACCACGTTTCTCAGCCTGTTTATGGCCTCGAGGTCCTGGTCGTACCGCTCTATCGTATACTTCACGCGCCTGTCGTACTTAAGCCGGTTCTTCTTGTCGATGAAGCTCGCCTTCTCGCCGTCCAGAAGGTATTCGAGATAATGATCCAGCTTGTTATAGGCTTCCAGGAAAAGCTCGGCGTTTGCCATCGAAAGTCTCCTCCCAGTGAAATGCCGGGAGACGGCCAAAGCCGTCCCCCATAAACGTACTAATCTCCCTCAGGCTCGCTTGAGAGGTTCTCGTACCTGGTGAATTCCTTGTTCCAGTAGAGGTCGAAGTCGCCTACCGGTCCGTTCCTCTGCTTGGCGATTATGATCTTCACGAGGTTTCTTAGGTTCTCGTCCTTCTTGAGCTTGGCTTCGTCCTGCTCCCTGTGTATGAACATGACTACGTCCGCAGTCTGCTCGATCTCGCCGGACTCCTTCAAGTGCGACAGCCTAGGATACTTGTCGGCGCTAGTCTCGACCGACCTTGAAAGCTGCGCCAGGCAAAGGACGGGTACTTCCATCTCCCTTGCTATGGACTTAAGGTCCCTCGTAATCTCAGCTACTTCCTGCTGCCTGTTCTCGGTCCTGCCCTTGCCTGTGATTAGCTGCAGGTAGTCGATTATGATAAGGGATAGGTTGTTCTCCGCCTTGAGCCTCCTGGCCCTCGCCCTGATGTCGAGCGTCGTCATATTTGACGTATCGTCGATGTATATGGGCGCGTTTGACAAGGCTCCCATGGCTACGGTTATGTTGTACCAGTCCGTGTTGGCAAGAAGACCTCTTCTCAGCCTCTGGCCGTCCACCTTCGCCCTGGAGCTTATCATCCTCTGCGCAAGCTGCTCTGCCGCCATTTCCAGCGAGCATATGAACACAGGCTTCTTTCCTTCTATCGCGACATTCTCCGCGATGTTGAGCGCAAGCGCAGTCTTTCCCACTGAAGGCCTCGCCGCGATAATTATCAGCTCGGAGTTCTGAAGGCCCGACAGGTAGTCATCCATCCTCGTATAGCCCGTGGCAAGGCCGGTTACATAGGCCTTCTCCTCGTAGATCTTCTCTATGTGCTGGAAGGTGGCGTCGACGACCTCGCGCATCGGCTTGATGTCGCCGACCCGCTGCTTCCTTGAGAGGCTTAGGACCATCTGCTCGGCCTTGTCCAGGGATTCTTCGACTGCAAGGGCCTCCTGGTAGCCTATTCCGGTGATCTCCATGCCCGTCTTCACGAGCGAGCGCATGACGGACTTGGCCTTCACTATGTTGGCGTAGTGAGCGGCGTTGGCCGGAGTCGGAACCGTGTTGGCCAGGTGTGATATGTAGGATGCGCCGCCGATGGATTCGAGCCTTCCGTTGTTTCTCAGAAGCTCGGTCACGGTGACCAGGTCGACAGGCTCGCCCTTGTCGAAAAGGTCCTTGATGGCGGTGAAAAGGTAGCGGTGGTTCTCGTGGTAGAAATCCCCCGCCTCAAGCTTATCCACGACTTTGTCGATGGCCTCCCTGTCCAGGAGCATCGAGCCGAGCGCCGACTGCTCGGCCTGTATGTTCTGCGGGGGTACCCTGTCCATGAGGTTCTGTTCTTCGCGCGGCAAGGAAATTACCTCCCGTCGTCTGCCTCTATCCCGTTTTCGCCCATCCTGTAGCCCGAGAAGGCATGCTCGAAGCAGTCTTTTATGTCGTCAGCAGCGATTACCTCTATGCCGGTCATGTCCGAGGGGACGTCGCTCATGTTGCTCTTGGGGATTATCACTTTCTTAATGCCGGCCTGCTTTGCGCCGTATATCTTCTCGAAGATGCCGCCCACTTCCTTGACCTTGCCCTGTATGGATATCTCGCCGGTCACGGCCACATCCTGCCTTATCCTGATGCCCCTGGCTGCGCTTAGCATTGCAAGCAGTATCGCCGCCCCGGCTGAGGGCCCTTCGATGTTGCCTCCGCCCACGACGTTTACATGCACGTCATATTTCGAGAGCTCCTCGCCTGTTACGGCGCGGAAAACTGCGCCTGCGTTGAACACCGAGTCCTTGGCCATGGATCCAGCCGTCTCGTTGAAGCGTATGGCACCCTTGTCGTCCTTCCTTGCGAAGGCTACGGCCTCGATTTCAAGCACCGAGCCCAGAAAGCCCGCCACACCCAGTCCGAACACCTTGCCGACCGTAGTGGTGTCCGTGGCCTTTATATGCACGTAGGGTGCCATCCTGCCGGCCCTTATGGCCTCCTCAAGGTGCCCCTTCCTTATAAGCACGTCCTTCTCCCCGCCGGTCTCGTACAGGGCGAAGGAGTAGGCGTCGATAAGAAGGCTCGTGGCCTTCCTTCCCTCGATAGTGTAGTCGGATATCATCTCCGGCACGCCGTCTTCCACCGTGACTTTGAGCCTCATGGCGGCGTTCGATGCGATCTTCGCCACATCGTGCTGGGTGAGCGGCTCAAAGAACACCTCCGCGCAGCGGCTTCTAAGCGCAGGCGACAGGCTCTCCGGGTCTCTGGTGGTGGCGCCGATGAGCATGAAGTCGGCAGGGGCCCCCTTTTCGAACAGCTCCCTTACATACTTCGGAACGCTCTTGTCCTCAGGGTCATAATAGGACGACTCGAACGACACCCTCTTGTCCTCCATGACCTTCAGAAGCTTGTTTAGCAGCACAGGGTCCATCTCGCCGATCTCGTCTATGAAAAGGACTCCCCCGTGCGCCTCGGTTACAAGGCCGAGCTTCGGTTCGGGGACTCCCCCTTCGGCCAGATCGCGTTTCGCCCCCTGGTAGATTGGATCATGCACGCTTCCCATCAGAGGATTTACGATATCGCGCGGGTCCCATCTGAGTGTGGTACCGTCGACCTCAACGAACTTCGCATCAGCTCCGAAAGGAGTGTACTTCGCCTTCTTGGCCTCCTCCAGCACTAACCTTGCCGCCGAGGTCTTGCCGACGCCGGGCGGCCCGTAAAGTATCACATGCTGGGGAAACGGGCTTGAAATCTTGGCCATGAGAGCCCTTATCGCCCTGTCTTGGCCGATGATCTGCGAAAGCTCGGCGGGCCTTACGGCCTCCATCGCAGACGTGATGAGCCTCCTTGCCTCAAGGGCCTGGAGGTTCTCGAGCTTCTTCTGGGTCTCGGCCGTCTCCGGGCCGGACTCTTCGCTAAGAAGCTGCTTCTTTACGTCTTTGACATACTCCTCGTGCTTCTGCTGGAGCTTGTCGCTGACCTTGCGCTCGATGCTCTCGTCGAGCCTCTTTCTTGCGATAAGCTCGGCAAGCTCGTCTTCAAGGTCGTCCATCGCAGCCGGCAGCTCGTCGAAATTTGGGGTTACCGTTATGGTCGGGTCCTGGAAGACTATCTTCTGGAGGGCGAGCACCCTTTCTGCGAGGTCCTCCGACCTCATAAGGTTGAGAGATTCCAGCTTTCCGGCCTTAAGTATTAGCCTGTCGGCCCCAAGCAGCTCCGAGAGCATGCCGAACATGGAGGTTATCCTTCTGGACATCTCCTCTATCGCGCCGGGATGCTCCCACCAGAGCAGCTCCGGTGCCTTCTTATCCTCGTTCTTGCTGAAAAGGCCCATCCTACTGCTCCATCGGCACTATCGTAAGCTTCAGCTTAGAGGCTATGCCGGGCATAAGCCATATCTCGGCCTCGTACTCGCCAACCGACTTGATATGCTCAGGCACCTCGATCTTCTTCTTGTCTATCTCGAGGCCGAGGACCTCCTTGAGGGCTTTCGCCACGTCCGCACCGGTCACGGTACCGTAGAGCCTTCCGCTCTCCCCGCACTTGACCTTGAGCGTTATGCCGTTCTCCTTAAGCGTCCTTGCAAGCTGGCGCGCGCTCTGCTCTTCGCGCTCGTGCCTGTTCTGGGCAGCCTTCCTGATGTCATCGATCTTCCTAAGCTCCGCCGGGGTGGCCTCGATCGCAAGCTTCCTGGGTATGAGGAAGTTCCTCGCGTAGCCGTCAGCCACCTCGAGCACCTGATCCTTCTTTCCTATGGCCTTCACGTCAGTCAAAAGCACTACTTTCATAAGAGCCCGCCGCGGCCTCCCTTCGGGATCGCTTCCGCGGCTCACCTCCTCTTTATCTATTCCATATTCATTTCCCCAAACCTGACCCTTTTTCCTTTACGTCAGGACCTAAGCTTCCTGAAATCATAGAAGCTGTCCAGTACGCCGGCGTAGGGCAGAAGTCCGGAGAACAGCGGCGTCATGTAGACGAACGCGCAGACGATGAACCTCATGAGCTTGGGCACGTTGCCCTTCGCCATATAGAACCACAGCATCGACAGGGAATGCACCATGTAAAGCATCATGGATCCGGTGAAGATGTTGTTGCCTATCGAGGTTATCAGCCCGATTTTCAGGTAGTTGCCCAGAAGCGGCAGGGCAAGGCCCGCAATCGGCACCCAGATGAGCCATGTGGGCATGCTCCATCTTGCGAACGGGTCTATCGGCTGGACGTTGGTCTTCATCCTAATAAGCACGGCCCTCACTATCGCATATGCAGCGAGTGCGAACAGGAGGCCGGACAGAAGCAAGAATGCCGGCAGCAGCTCCCTTAGCACCTGCGACGTCCTCTCCATGGTTGTCTGAAGCTGGCTTAGCATCTCCGGGGTAGCCCCGAACCTTTCATAAAGGCCGCGAGACATCTCCACTGATTCCGCCATCGCCGTATGCATCTCCTCCCACGCCTGGCGGGGGGAAATTCCCATTGCGATCGAGCCCAGCACGAAATCGGCTGCAGTAGTCGCCGCGATGACCACTCCCGTTATCAAGGTGGAGCTCGCCCAACCGAGCCCCTTCTTCATGGTCATCCCAAGCACAATGCCGGGAAGGCCCACTATGGTAAGGCAGATTAGGCCATCCAGCGGGCCCATTATCATGCCTATGCCGAGGGCGGCAACTATCGATGCCATTATGCCGGCCCTTATGCCGTGCCTCTGAGTAATCAGGGCTGCCGGAACAGGGTACGCTATCGTGAGCACCATCTGGGTCGCAGGACCCAGGATGTACATCACTACCGCCACGGCGGCGAATACCGCCCCCTCGACAACCGCCCTGGTGCTCATTGTCCTCTGCTTCTCACCCATTCAGCACCTCTTCGGGGGTCACAGGCGGAATGCAAGCTTTGCATCTCGCACACCTTAGCCCCCAATTAAACTTATGGGACCCCCCGGAAGCCCGGAGAGTCCCGACATCGGAGGTTGCCCTCGCCCTACTCGGCCGTAAACGGCAGAAGGGCTATGTGCCTTGCCCTCTTTATGGCCTCGGTCACGAGGCGCTGGTGCTTGGCGCAGCACCCGTTGATCCTCCTGGGGGTTATCTTGCCGCGCTCATTTATATACCTGCGCAGCTTGCCCAGGTCCTTGTAGTCTATATTGGTGGCCTTGTCCACGCAGAACGTACATACGCGCCTGCGGGCCTTGCGGCCTCCCTTTTCACGTTTGATCATCAGTGATCGTCCTCCTAATATGGTCTTCTTAATATCAGAACGGCGGCTCGTCGGCCAGATCCTCTACCGCGAAATCATCCTGTATCTCATCGGACGATGCAGCCTCACCCTGGTGGGCTGGCCTGGGAGCGAACCCTTCGCCCCTTTTCGGTTCGAGGAACATGACCCTGCTTGCCACTACTTCCCAGGCGCGGCGCTTCTGGCCGTCCTGTGTCTCATATGAGCGCACCTGCAGTCTACCCTCGACTGCCGTCATGTGCCCCTTCTTGACGTAGTTGCTTACGTTCTCCGCCTGCTTGTCCCAGACTACGATGTCGATGAAATCGGTCTGGCTCTTCCCGCTTTGGTCCTTGATGCCCCTGTCCACTGCGAGCGTGAACTTCGCGACCGCCTTACCGCTCTGAGTGTAGCTGAGCACCGGGTCCGCTGTTAACCTTCCTATCAGTATGACCCTGTTTAACATCTACGACACCACCTTACCGGTATTCGGTCATGGGCTTCATCGGGTCTTAGTCGTCTTTCCTGACTATGAGATGGCGGATAACGCCGTCCGTGATCTTGAAGACGCGGTCGAGCTCGGCGACAAGCGTCGGTTCGGCGTTAAAGTAGAGGATCACGTAGTAACCCTCCATATTATCGTCGATCTCGTACGCCAGCCTGCGCCTACCCATACGGTCCGTCTTCGTCACCTCGCCGCCGTTGTCGACGATGATCTGGCTGAACTTGGCTATGGTAGCCTCGGTCTTTTCCTCGTCGAACGCAGGCGAGATGATGAACATGCATTCATAGGCTCTCACTGACTTACACCTCCCTTCGGACAAATGGCCCCGCATCAAGTGCGGAGCAGGGCAAGGTATAGTTTAACATTTCGGGATGTCGGGTGCAATTATTTATGTGCCCCCACCCCCTGCCCGGTCCTTCGGGCGCAGAAGCCCTGACGCAATCTCATTCTACGATGCCGTAAGCTCCTTCTACATCCTGCATGAGGATGATTCCCTTGCCCGGGGAGTCTATGTACATCTTGGTCCTGATGGACTCGGCGACCCCGGGGGCAATCTCCGCCTTTACCAGGATTATAACCATTTCCTTCTCAGGTTCTATCTCCATGGTATTGAACAGCACGCCGACGGCGTCTAGCCCCGTTCCTCTAGCGTTAACGATAGTGCCGCCCTTGGCCCCCGCCGCCGCGGCCGCATCCATGACATCTTCCCCGAGCCCCTTGTCGACTATAGTCGTAATGAGCTTATACTGACTTCCCATGTCGCACCCCGACCCTTCTTCCGTCTTGTGTTCCGCGGGCTTTGCGCCTCCGGGAGTCGAAAGCCTTTTTAAGTACGCTATGCCGCCTCCCGGCTTTTTGAACCTGCATGTGCCGTACAGCTCCTCAAGAAGCTCCTTTGCCTTGTCCATGCCGGCGGCAAGCATGATTACTTCCCTTCTCGTATCGCCCAGGCCCAGGGCGTCCAGCCATCCCCGCCTTGCAGTGCCCCTGCCAAGAAGCACCGTCCCGTAAGGCACGTCAGCCTCCCGGGCTATGCGAAGCACCCTGCTTCCCAGCCCCTCGTCTACTATGACTGTTACGAGGCCGATATCCCCGCCGAGTATGCCTTCCACTGCTAGCGCCTCCTTCCGGTGCTGAGCCGGTACGCCAATCCGAGCAGCTCGACTGCAAGGATGGGCATAAGGGCGATCATCGCGATCATGCCGAATCCATCTATGAGGACGCTCGCCTGCTCTACCCCGTCCGCCACCCCGTTGGTGAATGCGAGGATGAAGGTGACCGACATAGGCCCCGACGCGACGCCCCCTGCATCGAATGCGATACCCACGAATAGCTTGGGCACTATGAACGAAAGCCCGATGCTAAGCAGATATCCCGGCAGTAGGTAATGCCAGATCTGGATTCCGGGCACCAGTATCCTTACGATAGACAAGGCTACTGCAGCCCCGACTCCTAGCGCAAGTGTTCCAAGCACCGTTCCCCTTTTGACGTATCCGCTAGTCACTTCCTGTATCTGATGCGTAAGCGCGTATACTGCCGGTTCGGCCATCACGGTCACGAAACCCAGCAGGAAGCCCATGCCCACGGCGGCAGCCGGGTTTGCTGACAGGGCAATGTTCCTTCCTATGGACATCCCCGCGTCCATGAAGCCCGCGTTTACTCCGGTTAGGAACAGGACGAGGCCCGCGAACGTGAGCCCGAGCCCTCTTAGCATCCTCGACGACGCCCTGTCCGAGACTGCATGCGCCCCTTTCCTGAGTATAAGGAAAAGGATGAGTATAGGAAGCATGGCGACAAGCACTTCAATCGCTATAGTGGGCATCTTGCCCAGAAAAGGCCCGAGCATCGACCCTTGATGCTTAGCCGATGCTGCTGCAGAAGCTCCTTCAAGCTCCCCGAAGAACAACCCTGTGAGAAGGACTGCAAGAATCGCGCCGGTCGAAGCTATGGCCACCAGCCCGAAGCTGTCCTCCTCCGATGCGAGGCTGTCCTTCTTCATGGCGGACACGCCCCTGGCAAGGGCCAGTATGAACGGGACGGTCATCGCCCCGGTTGTTGCGCCTGACGCATCGAACGCTATGGCGAGGAAACCTTTCGGGACGAACAGGCACAGGATGAAAATCATCCCGTAGAGGACAACCAGCATCCTGTTTAAGGCGATGCCCTTGATTATCCTGAACAATCCGGACGCCAGGAGCACGGCCACCCCTATCGAGACGAATGACACCAAAGCGGCCTTGGATAGGGCGTTTCCAGTGACCGAGCCGACCTGGCCTGCGAGCACGTGAAGGTCCGGCTCAGCAATCGAGATGAAGAAACCCAGTACAAGGCCAGATACAAGGACTTCGGATATGCTGTTGGAGTATGTTATCCTCGACCCTATGGTAGATCCAATCGGACCGATTCCCGTGTCCACCCCGAAAAGGAAGATCACCAGGCCACCGGAGATGAAGAGGGTGCCAATAAGAAACCTCGCAAGGCTCATGTTGTCGAGAGGCGCGACAAGAAAGCTGGATGCAAGCACGACCGCAACGATCGGCAGCACCGAGAACAGGACCTCTTTCGATTTCTTGCGCAGCTCTCCCAACGTTATCCCCTCTCCATGCAGGAATAATGGCATACCAGGCATCCGCATGGGCGGGTGTCTGGTAGTATCAAAGCTCGGTGCTTAAATTATATCACACTGCTTATTGGCCCCACTTGTGGACGGGTCTGCTTGAAACGCCCTATTGCAGGTTTTCGGGCATCCCCTCTACGAACTGCCTTATCTCGTCTCGTACCCTCCTGTAGTGGGACATCTCCTCTTCTGCATCCTTCGCCCCGGCGGCAAGCTTTGGAGGGTCGTCGAAGCCCCGGTGCACCACTTTCGATTTGCCGGGGAAGAGCGGGCAGTTCTCGTTTGCGTGACCGCAGACCGTGACAACGTAGTCGAAATCCAGGGAGGCAAGCTCTGAGACCGTCTTTGAGAAGTGACCAGAGATGTCCACGCCGGCTTCTCTCATGGCCTGGACCGCCTTTTGGTTCAGCCCGTGCTTCTCAATTCCCGCGGACCAGGCTTCAATGATGTCCCCTTTCAGCTTCCTGGCCCAGCCTTCTGCCATTTGGCTCCTGCAGGAGTTGCCTGTGCACAGGAAGAGTATTCTCATCTTCCTTCCTCCCTCAGCCATGCTGCTACCTTAAGCCTGCCTGCGATGCCTTCTTCTCCGGGAACCAATGCTTAGTGGCATTGGCTATCCTTACCAGGGTGAGCATGACGGGCACCTCCACAAGGACCCCCACCACCGTAGCAACAGCAGCGCCCGATTTCAGCCCGAAGAGGGATATCGCCACCGCAACGGAAAGCTCGAAGAAGTTCGAAGCGCCGATCATGCCTGCAGGAGCGGCAATGTCGTGAGGAAGCTTCCACATCCTGGACCAGAAATACGCGATGAAGAAGATGAGGAACGTCTGAATAACAAGGGGTATGGCGATTAGCAGTATGTTGAGGGGGTTCTCTACGATTATCCTCCCCTGGAAGGAGAATATGATGACCAGGGTGAGCAGAAGGCCCGCGATCGTCACGTTGGCGAACTTAGGTATGAACTTGTTCTCGAAGTAAGCCAGCCCCCTTCTTGCCGTGATGACCGTCCTTGAAAGCCACCCTGCAAGAAGAGGGATGACGACGAACAGCACTACGGACAGGAAGAGAGTGTCCCAAGGTATGGCTATGTCGCTTATGCCAAGCAGTAGTCCTACTATGGGAACGAAAGCGACCAGTATTATCAAGTCGTTGGTCGCCACTTGCACTAGGGTGTAAGCTGCGTCCCCCTTGGTCAGGTGGCTCCACACGAAGACCATCGCTGTACATGGCGCTGCCCCCAGCAGGACCGCCCCGGCGAGGTACTCCTTTGCCGACTCGGGGCTTATCAGACCCTTGAAGATGACATTGAAGAACAGCAAGGCTATGCCATACATCGTGAAGGGCTTTATCAGCCAGTTGGTTACCCATGTGACTACCAGGCCCCTGGGGTTGTCCCTCACCCTAAGGATGCTGTGGAAATCCACTTTCAGCATCATAGGGTAGATCATGAGCCAGATTAGGACGGCAACTGGTATCGAAACCCGGGCATATTCGAACTTGCTAAGGAAATCGGGCACCGACGGCAGATAGACTCCTATGGCCACGCCCGCCGCCATGCAAAGGACGACCCATACCGTAAGATACCTCTCGAAGAAACCTATACCTCCGCGATCAGTTGCCTTCCCCATGATGACACTTCCCTCCAAGGATATCCCCGAGGCAGCCTAGCTTCGGGCTATCTCTATTAGTTTCACAATCTCGGCCGGGCTTAACA
Source organism: uncultured Clostridia bacterium (assembly GCA_964532805.1). Lineage (GTDB taxonomy): Bacteria > Bacillota > DTU025 > DTU025 > MWDF01 > MWDF01. The sequence continues at coordinate 997 of CAZHKX010000010.1, read as the reverse complement.
CCCTTCCGAACGATACGACCTTATCGTCGATTACAAGCGCAGGGGTCCGCAGCACTCCGTATGAGGCTATCGAAGCCAGGTCGGTCACCTTCTCGACCTGGGCGTCTACTCCCGCATCCCTTATCGCCTTGGCTGCGTTCTCAGAAAGCGCGATGCAGTTCCTGCACCCTGATCCGAGCACTTTGATATTCATTCCCATCCTCCTAACCTTTCCCGCCGCACATCAGCAGCAGCTGCTGTCCTTGCCGTCGCCGCACCCGCACGAGCAGGGCTGCGCGCTTGCTGCGGCAGTGTCGCCCAC
>CAZHKX010000010.1:0-686 GCA_964532805.1 uncultured Clostridia bacterium | reverse complement strand
ACATATGATATCGCTCCGGAAGGGCACTTGCGCCCGCAGCCGTGGCAGCCCTGCACGCAGCCCTGAGGATGCACGACGACAGGCAGAGGGGCCTTCTTCACGTCATAGACGCCATGGCAGCACATGCTGACGCAAGTCCCGCACTCCGTGCAAAGAGAGTAGTCGATCACCGGATACCAGGTCTTAGACATCCTTTAATCCCCTTTCGGCTATAGAAGCAGGCCCGAGGCCGCATTGAAGAGATACCCGATTATTATTATCCCTACCGTAACGATGCCGATGAATAAAGCAAGAAGCTTTGGTTTCACTACCTTGCTGAGCATCACCATGGATGGAAGCGACAAGGCGGTGACCCCCATCATGAAGGAGAGGGCTGTTCCCAATCCGACGTCGCTTGCCACCAAAGCCTCAGCAATCGGAAGGGTTCCGAATATGTCGGAGTACATGGGCACTCCCACCAGTGTAGCAAGTGGAACGGAATACCATTTGTCCTGTCCCAGTAGCGCGTCTATTATCTCCCTAGGTATCCAGTTGTGGATCGCAGCTCCTATCGCAACTCCTGCAAGGACATAGATCCATACCTTGCCAACGATGACCCTCACCTGCTCCGCGGCGAAATAAGCCCTGTCTTTCCTGCTCATCTCGCATGCGCATTGTGCAGACGGCCCTCCGGCCGAGACGAAGGG
>CAZHKX010000009.1:0-26894 GCA_964532805.1 uncultured Clostridia bacterium | reverse complement strand
CCGTCTGGTCCTATTACCTGAATGCTCTCCAGCTTATGCTTCTTACCCAGCTCATAGTCGTTCATATCGTGCGCGGGGGTCACCTTGAGGGCTCCTGTGCCGAAGCCCTTCTCGACGTACTCGTCGGCAATGATGGGTATCCTCCTGCCCATTATCGGCAGCAGAACCCTCTTGCCTACCATCGAGCTGTACCTTTCATCCTCTGGGTGCACCGCGACCGCAGTGTCCCCCAGCATGGTCTCCGGCCTGGTGGTGGCTATGGTTATGTGCCCTGAGCCATCATCGAGCGGGTAGTCAATGTACCAGAGCGAGCCAGTCTCGTCGTCGTGGTCAACTTCGATATCAGAGATGGAGGTATTGCAGCTGGTGCACCAATTGACCATCCTGTTGCCCCTGTAGATGAGCCCCTCGTCATAAAGCCTGACGAATACCTCGCGCACCGCCCTGGAGCACACTTCATCCATAGTGAAGCGGCTCCGCTCCCAGTCTGCGGAGCAGCCCAGCTTCTTCTGCTGGTTGACGATGGCGCCGCCATAGGTCTCCTTCCACTGCCAGCACCTCTTCAAAAACTCCTCGCGGCCAAGGTCGGCCTTGGTAAGCCCCTCTTTAGCCAAAGATGCCACTACCTTCGCCTCCGTGGCGATGGAAGCATGGTCGGTGCCCGGCCACCATTCGGTGTTGTAGCCCTGCATGCGCCTCATGCGCACAAGTATGTCCTCTATCGTCGACATAAGGGCATGGCCTACGTGCAGCGTCCCGGTGATGTTCGGAGGGGGCATGACTATGACGAAGGGGACCTTCCCCTTATCAGGTTCCGCATGGAACATCCTTCCCTCCTCCCAGAATGAGTAGATCCTGTCCTCTACAGCCGCCGGTTCGTAGGCTGGTGCCAATTGCCTGGTTGCCATGTGAATACCTCCCGAAGATAAAATGAAAGAGCCCCCACCCTCAAAGGGCGAAGGGGCTCTTCGCGGTACCACCTTTGTCGCGCAGCCACGAAAGCACGCCGCGCACTCTGAGCGCTTTAGAGGGCGCACCCTCCGCATCTGGCGAAAGCATTTTCACGCTTCGCTCGACTGCGGGGCTCAGAAGCGACTTCGGTCCTGTCCGCCTGCGGCCTTCCAGCCATTGGGCCGCTTCTCTGTAAGGCTGGGCACTGTCCTACTCCTCTTCATCATCGCCGTATTCCCAATATACTAACCCTCTGTCAGGGTGTATGTCCACTAGTTGTCCTTGGCGGCTTCCTTGGCCTTTTTCGCGGCCTCCACTATGTGGGCGGAAATCTGCGCCGGCACTTCCTCGTAATGGTCGAACTCCATCGTGAAGGTGCCCCTGCCTCCGGTCATGGACCTGAGGTCTATGGAGTACTTGAACATCTCGGCCTGAGGCGCAAGGGCCCTGACGATCTGATACCTGCCCTGGGACTCCATACCGAGTATCTTGCCGCGCTTCTTGTTGAAGTCGCCCATGACGTCGCCCATGTATTCCTCGGGGACGAGGACCTCTGCTCTCATGATGGGCTCCAGAAGCACCGGGCCTGCCTCCTCCCACCCCTTCTCGACTGCAAGCCTTGCTGCAAGCTTGAATGCCATTTCAGAGCTGTCTACAGGGTGAGACGACCCATCGTCCAGGGTCGCGCTGAAGTCTACCATCGGGTAGCCTGCGAACCTTCCATGGCCCAGCTCCTCCCTGAGGCCCTTCTCGACCGCGGGGATGAAGTTTCTGGGAACGGAACCGCCGAATACCTCATCTATGAACTGGAAACCGGCCCCTCTCTCGAGCGGGGCGAAGCGCACCCATATGTCGCCGAACTGGCCGCGACCGCCGGTCTGCTTCTTATGCCTTCCCTGTACCCTAACCGCCTTAGTTATGGTCTCACGGTAGGGGATGGTGGGTGTATCGAGAGTGACGTCCACGCCGAACTTCCTCTTCAGGCGCTCTGCGACAACGTCTATGTGGGAGTCGCCCATGCCTGATACGAGCAGTTCGCTGGTCTCAGGATGCTTGTAGTACTGTATGGTCGGATCCTCTTCCGCAAGCCTTGCAAGGCCTGAACCTATCTTCTCCTCGTCGCCCTTCGCCTTCGGCTTCATGCAGAAAGAGAGGACGGGCTTGGGGAATGCGGTCGGCGCGTACTTGATCGGCTTCTCCTTGTCGCAGAAGGTATCGTTGGTGGTCGTGTCAGCAAGCTTGGCTATGGCGACTATCTCGCCGGGGCCAGCCTCGGTAGCGGGGATCTGATGCTTTCCCTTGAGGAAGAACACCGAACCGAACCTCTCCGTCTTGTCCTTGGTTATGTTGTAATAGGTCATGTCGGGCTTGAGCACGCCGCTCATAACCCTGAGCACGTTTATCTTGCCTACGAACGGGTCTGCAGTGGTCTTGAACACGAACGCAGAGAAAGCCTCAGTCTCTGACGGCTTCCTTGTGACAGTCTCGTCGGCGTTGTTTTTACCCTCCGCCGGCTTCCTTGATCCCGAAGAAGGAAGAAGCATGACGATGCTGTCGAGAAGCTGCTGGACACCTACCAGCTTGCCCCCTGACACTGCGGTCACGGGGTAAAGGCCGCATTCGGCGACGGCAGCGACGAGCCCCTTCTCGAACTCCTCCTGGCTTAGCTCCATTGTGTCAAAATACTTGGCAAGGAGCTCCTCATCGGTCTCAGCGGCGTATTCCATGAGCTTGTTCCTGTATTCCTCCACATCGGATGCCATGTCTGCAGGAACGGGTATCTCCTTCATGGCTTTTCCGGTGTGGTCGGCGAAGGAATAAGCTTTGTTGGTGATTATGTCAACGATTCCGTTGAAGCGCTCTCCGAAGCCTATGGGGAGGTTCACCGGGCAGCACTTCGGGCCGAACGATTCCGTCACAGAGCCCAAAGCCTGTTTGAAGTTCGCGTTCTCCCTGTCCATACGGCTTATGGTGATGATCCTGGGAACCTTCTTGTCGTCGGCGATCCTCCAGACTATCTCTGTTCCGACCTCGACTCCCGATACTGCGTCCACCATGACTACCGCACCGTCAGCTACCCTGAGGCCGGCGTGGACTTCACCTACGAAGTCAAGGAAGCCCGGGATGTCGATGATGTTTACCTTGGTTCCGTTCCACTCCGCAGGCGCGAATGCCATGCTTATGGATATCTTTCGCTTCTTCTCGTCCTCGTCGAAGTCTGTGGTGGCAGTGCCATCCTCAACCCTGCCGAAACGATCGGTTCCACCGCTGAGGTAGAGCATAGCTTCGGTCAGGGTAGTCTTGCCCGCTCCGCCGTGAGCGATTACCGCGATGTCGCGTAGCTGTTCAGGGGCATATTTCTTCAACAGAGATCTCCTCCTGTAAACCGCACGGGCCGGCATCGCTTCTTTTGAGCTCAGCTTCGACCGTCGGCGTTATTTCGCAATGCACTAAATAATTTTACATTAGTGCCACTTCATAGGCAAGGATAGTGGGGTCAATAAAATAGCCGCAGGGAAAACCCCTGCGGCTATCGGCCTATCCCTACTGGCTGATCCTCTTCACCTTGGCAGACCTTGGCGAATCGATTGCTGCCGGTAAATCCACCACAGCCACCTCAGACGGGGAGGCTATAACCATAGCATTCTCAAGGACCTTGTCCATCTGGTCAGTCTCTATGAACAGGACCTGTTCCCTTACCTTGGCAGGGATGCTCTCCATGTCTTTATGATTATCCGCGGGGATTATGACTGTCTTTATGCCCGCCCTCATTGCCGCAAGTGACTTCTCCTTGAGCCCGCCGATCGGAAGCACCCTTCCTCTTAAGGTGATTTCTCCCGTCATGGCAACGTCAGCCCTCACAGGCTTGTTAGAGAGCGCCGATGCGAGAGATGTAGCCATCGCGATGCCTGCAGAAGGCCCGTCCTTCGGTATGGCTCCTTCCGGCACATGGATGTGCACGTCGGTCGTCTCATGGAAGGCCGGGTCTATGCCCAGCTCCTTCGCCCTAGATCTCACATATGTGTATGCCGCCTGGGCACTTTCCTTCATAACGTCGCCCATCTGGCCAGTCAAGGTAAGCTTGCCTGAGCCCTTCGTCACGGTCGTCTCTATGAACAGTATGTCGCCGCCGGTTTCAGTCCAGGCAAGGCCGGTGGATACTCCAACCTTGTTCTCCTTGTCGGTGACGCCGTAGCGGTACTTCTCCACTCCGAGGAGGTCATGCAGGCTCTCGGGCTTCACGGGGCACTCCGTTGGCTTCTCCCCTGAGACCTTGCACCATGCCATCTTCCGCATCACGTTTCCGATCTGCCTTTCGAGCTCGCGTACGCCGGCCTCCCTGGTATACTTCCTTACCATCTCGAGGATCGTATCGTCGGCCAGGTCAACATCCGTGTCGGCAAGGCCGTTCTCACCCTTCTGCTTAGGGATAAGAAACTGCCTTGCGATGCCGAGCTTCTCGTCTTCCGTGTAGCCAGACAGGTCGATTATCTCCATCCTGTCGGCTAGCGGCCTCGGTACGTTATGAAGCGAATTGGCCGTGGTTATGAACATGACCTTGGACAGGTCCAGGGGCACTTCCATGTAATGGTCAAGGAATGCCTTGTTCTGCTCGGGGTCCAGCACCTCGAGCATGGCCGAGGAAGGGTCTCCCCTCCAGTCCGAGCCTAGCTTGTCGATCTCGTCCAGAAGTATGACGGGGTTTGCCGAACCAGCCTGCTTCAGAGCCTGTGCCAGCTTTCCGGGGAGGGCTCCTATATAGGTCCGCCTGTGTCCTCTTATCTCGGCCTCGTCTCTTAAGCCTCCCAGGGAGAAGCGCACGAACTTTCTGTTAAGCGAGCGCGCGATCGACTTGGCCAGCGAAGTCTTGCCAACACCGGGAGGTCCTACCAGGCAAAGTATGGGACCCTTGTTTAGAGAAGAAAGCTTCCTTACGGCCAGGAACTCCAGTATCCTCTCCTTGACCTTCTCGAGCCCCCAGTGGTCCTCGTCCAAGACCTTCTTGGCCTGCTTGAGGTCAAGCACATCATCAGTGTACTTGCCCCAGGGCATCGAAGTGAGCCAGTCTATATAAGTCCTGGAGACAGTTGCCTCTGGGGCCATCGAGCCCATGAGCTTAAGCCTCTTGATCTCAGCTTCTGCCTTCGCCCGGATGTCTTCCGGCGCGTTGTTCTCGTCAAGCTTCTTGCGCCATGCCTCGGCATCGGCCTCCTTGTCCTCCTCCTCGCCGAGCTCCTTCTGTATGACCCTCATCTGCTCGCGAAGGTAGTACTCCTTCTGGGACTTGTCTATCTGCTTCCTTACCTTCGACTGCAGGTCCTGCTCTATCTCCATGACCTGCTTCTCGGTCTCCATTATCGCGATTAGCTTCTCCAGCCTCTCATCGACATCTGAGGCGTCGAGAAGGCTCTGCCTCTGCGTGAGCCTCAGCGGCAGCCTCGGGGCGATCTCGTCAGCGAGCTTCGCCGGATTGTCTATCCTGCTTATGCCCAGCGCCACCTCGCTGGGAATGTTCCTTGCGGACTGAAGCAGCGTCTCGAAGCTTCCCAGCGCCATGCGCATGAGAGTCTCCGTCTTAGCTGTATTGGCCACAGGGTCTGTGATCATGCGCACTTCAGCCATCAGCACGTCGTCCCTGTCGATGTAGCTTACGATCTGCGCCCTGTTGATGCCCTGCATAAGGACCCTAAGGGTCCCGTCTTGACCTTTGACCGACTGCTTTATCTCGGCAGCGCATCCCATCTCGAAAAGGTCGGCCGAGGAAGGCTCCTCGACTGCCGGGTCCTTCTGGGATACTAGCAGAACTATAGAATCGTCAAGAGCCGCCCTCTCCACTGCGTTTACCGATTTGGCCCTTCCAACCTCTAAAGGCGTGAACATGCCGGGGAAGAATACTACTCCCCTCAACGGGACTACCGGGAGCAGGCGCATCTCCACCATACGACCCTTCTCGTCTATTGTCCTATGTGTCATATGAATGCACCTCCTGGTTTACATAACGCAGACAACTGCCTTTATGTTCCATATACATTATAACCTATGGGTAGAATATTTGTTCTATGCACGATGGGTTAAACGAAAGCCCGGCCCCCGAGGAGGGATGCCGGGCGAAAGGGTCTGCCGCTAGGCCGTCTCAGCCTTCTCGGGCGGCCACCTTCTGACCGCGTCCGATGCCCTCTCCACAGCTTCCCTGTCTATCCTGATCCTCTTCATGTCCGGCTTGTCTGGGGCCGAATACATGATGTCGAGCATGAGCTTCTCCATTATTGCCCTCAGGCCCCTTGCGCCAGTGCCCAGCTTCATGGCCTTCTCCGCCACAAGGCTGATAGCATCTTCCGTGAACTCGAGCTCCACGCCCTCCATGGACATAAGCACCTTGTACTGCCTGGTAAGCGCATTCTTCGGCTTAGTCAGCACTTCCACCAGCGCCGCCATGCCCAGCTCCTCCAGCGAAACGACCACCGGCATCCTGCCAACGAACTCAGGTATCATGCCGTACTTCAGCAGGTCCTCCGGCATAAGCTTCTTCAGCATCTCCGCGACGCCGTCTCTTAAGCCCGCCTTGGGCTGGGCGTTGAAGCCCAGGACCTTCGCTCCGGTGCGGCGCTCTATGATCTTCTCAAGTCCGTCGAACGCGCCTCCGCATATGAAGAGTATGTCGGTTGTGTCTATCTGGATGTACTCCTGCTGGGGATGCTTCCTTCCTCCCTGGGGCGGCACGTTGGCGACCGTCCCCTCAAGGATCTTAAGGAGCGCCTGCTGCACTCCCTCCCCGGAAACGTCCCTTGTGATTGAGGCATTCTCGGACTTTCTGGCTATCTTGTCTATCTCGTCTATGTAGACTATGCCGAACTTGGCCTTGTTTACGTCCCAGTCGCTCGCCTGTATGAGCCTGAGGAGTATGTTCTCGACATCCTCGCCAACATACCCAGCTTCAGTGAGCGATGTGGCGTCCGCGATGGCGAAGGGGACGTCCAGCACTTTCGCAAGTGTCTGCGCAAGAAGCGTCTTGCCGCTACCGGTGGGTCCCAGCATGAGGATGTTGCTCTTCTGCAGCTCCACTTCCCCGTCCAGCCCCTTGGACTTAGCGAGCACGCGCTTGTAATGGTTATATACGGCGACCGAAAGGACCTTCTTTGCGTCCTCCTGGCCGATTACGTACTGATCCAGCGCCTTCTTGATGTCGCTCGGCTTTTTGAGCGCAGGCCTGAAGCCCTCCTCAGTCTCCGCTGCCTCCTTCTCGAATATCATGCTGCACAGCTTCACGCAGTCATTGCATATGGAGACATCGGGACCGGCGATTATGCCGCCGGCCTCTGATTCCGGCCTTCCGCAGAACGAGCACTCAAGGCCCTTGTCCTTCTTCACTTTCGGCGTCTTCCTAGGCATTACTTCTTCGTCGCCCTCCTGGGTGCCAGTATCTTCTTTCCTTCGAGGATGTTGTCGATTATCCCGTACTCCTTGGCCTCCTGGGCCGTCATATAGAGGTCCCTCTCGATATCCTGCGAGATCCTGGACGGCTTCTGGCCGGTATGCCTCGATATGAGGTCCCTTACCATGTCCTTCAGCTTCAGTATCTCCCGGGCGTGTATCTCGATGTCGGTCGCCTGGCCTGAGGCGGATCCGAGCGGCTGGTGGATGAGCACCCTGGAATTCGGCAGGGCATACCTTCTTCCCTGCTCGCCCCCCATGAGTATCAGAGACGCCATCGATGCTGCCAGGCCGACGCAGTATGTAGCCACCGGGGGCTTGATGAACTGCATCGTGTCGTAGATCGCCATGCCCGCATAGACCGAGCCGCCCTGGCTGTTTATGTACAGGTTGATCTCCTTTTCGGGGTCATCTGCCTGCAGGAATAGCATTTGTGCGACCACCAGGTCGGACAGGTGCATGTCTATCTCGCCGTTCAGGAATATTATCCTGTCTTTGAGAAGGCGGGAGTAGATGTCGAAGACCCTTTCACCCTTGCCCGACTGCTCCACCACATATGGTATGAAGCTCATATCCCCACCCCTTCCGGCGCCATGCCTGCTTACTTGCCCTCTTCCTTAGCCTCGTGGCTGTGCTCATGATCATGCCCGTGGTCGTGCCCGTGGTCATGATTGTGATTGTGGTCATGGTCGTGATGATGGCCATGGTCCTCGGTGCACTTGCCCTCCTCGGGGTTCTCATCAGCGAGCACCGATAGCAGCTTTATGGCCTTGTCCTGCGCAACCAGCCTGCTGACCGAGCTTCTTACGTTCTCGTTGTCCCTAAGGCGCTTCAGGTCCTGAGGCTTGACCTCGCCTGGCCTTCCGGCCATGAGCTCTATGGCCCTGTCCACTTCGGCGGAAGTAACCCTTGCGTCGTTCTCGCGCAGCAATGCCCTGACTACGAGCTGCTGCTTCACCGCCGACTCTGCTTTAGGCTTCATCTCGTCCAGGAGAGCATCCTGGGTCGTCGACTTCGACTGAAGGTATTCCTCCCACTTAAGGCCCTGTTCCTCAACGCGCCTTGCCAGGTCGTTCACCATGTCGGCGGCCTCAGCCTCTACCATCGCAAGGGGCATGTCAACTTCGGAATCGTCTGTGAGCTTCTTCAGCGCGTCTATGCCGATGGCCCTAACTGCGCTGTCATAGTTCCTGTGCTCCATCGAGTGCCTGAGGGCCGCCTTCAGCTCGTCCACCTTCTCGAAGCCTAGCTTCTTTGCGAACTCATCGTCTTTTGCAGGGAGGACCTTGTCCTTTATCTCCGTAACCTTGCACTTGAAGACGGCGGGCTTTCCTGCAAGATGGGTCGCCCTGTAGTCTGACGGGAAGCTTACCTTGACGTCTACGTCGTCGCCCTTCTTTGCGCCTACGAGCTGCTCTTCAAAGCCAGGTATGAACTGGCCCGAGCCTATGAGAAGGTCGACTCCCTCGGCGGTGCCCCCCTCGAAGGCCTCCTCCTCAGGCGTCCCCTCGTTGATTATCCCCTTGAAGTTGATGGTGACCATGTCGCCGTCCTTGACCTTCTTGCGGGCGGAGGGCACGTACTCGGCCACCTGGTCGGCGTACTTGTCCAGCTCAGCTTCCACATCGGCATCCTCGACCGGCTTTATGCTCTTCTTCATCTTGAAGGCCTTGTAGTCGGGAAGCTTCACTTCCGGGTCGACTGTGATCATCATCTTGAAGGAGTTGTCGCTGCCGGAATCGAGGTTCATATCCTCTATGCCCTCGAAGTCGGGGTCGGCTATGGGATTAAGGTCGAAATCCTTCACGGCCTTCGTATAGGAGGAGTTCACTATCTGCTCCAGCGCGTCTTGCAGTATGGCAGGCCTGCCCGCATACCTCTCGACCATGGCCTTGGGGGCTTTGCCCTGCCTGAAGCCGGGTATCCTTACCCTCTTCGCGGTCCTGGCAATGGCAGCTTCTATCTCCTGCCTGGCGCTTTCCGCATCGATTACCACTTCTACCGTCGCAACGCTTGCGACCTTGCCTACCAAATTGACATTAATCATCTGTACACCTCACGACCGGGATTTCCCCCGATAAACTGTAATCGGCGGCGATAAGTCCGCCGCCGATGCAAAAGCCTGATGGAGCGGAAAACGGGATTCGAACCCGCGACCCCCACCTTGGCAAGGTGATGCTCTACCGCTGAGCTATTTCCGCGCCTGTTCGCAGCCCTGTGTCTTAATGGGGTGGATGATGGGATTCGAACCCACGACCCTCAGATCCACAATCTGATGCTCTAACCAACTGAGCTACACCCACCACGATGGCAAAAGCCGCAAGAGAAATTATACAACGGGGGGTTCAGTGTAGGCAATAATGAAAAGTGGGCAATGCCATTTCGTGGCTTTTTGTTCATTCTATGCAAATTACCTTGACTTATGTTCTTATGTGTTGTTGAATATTGGAGGATTCCGGTGTCCGCGCAGAGGTTCAGCAGCGGGGCCGGTTTTCGGGGCTTTATGGGGCCTGACAGGCCTGAGGCGAACTACAGAGGATAGCGCCCGCAGCTCCGGGAGTGTATCATGGTCGGCAAGATCGGATCGGAACAGCCGGCAGGCCAGAAGGGAAAGCTTCTTCCCATGCTAAGGGGGATGTCCCCTTCGCAGGTGCTTGTCCTGGGCTTCGTGGCGATTGTGCTTTTCGGGGGGCTTCTGCTGTCGCTTCCCATGTCTAATACCAGCGGGCTGCCCATGAGATATCTGGACGCCCTCTTCACGTCGACTTCGGCTACCTGCGTCACAGGCCTTGTGGTGGTGGACACTGCCACGAACTTCACACGCTTCGGCCAGGTTGTCATCCTCCTGCTCATCCAGGTGGGCGGCCTTGGCTTCATGGCCATGGCAACCATGATCTTCCTCATACTCGGCAGGCGCATTGGACTGAAGAGCCGCCTGCTCCTTCAGGAATCCTTCAACAGGTTCAGCCTGAGCGGCCTTGTGAAGCTGACAAAGGTAGTGATGGGCCTGACTTTCTTCGTCGAGGGCATCGGCGCGCTGCTGCTGTATCTCAGGTTCAGGAACTTCATGCCTGAAGGCGAGGCCGTCTTCGCGGGCATCTTCCACTCGGTCTCCGCATTCTGCAACGCCGGGTTCGACATCTTCGGTAAGATGAACGGCGAATTCTCCAGCCTTGCGGCCTTCGTCGAGGATGGCTATATACCGCTTGTCATCGGAGCGCTCATCATAATCGGGGGACTGGGTTTCCCCGTTCTTGCGGAGGTGCTCTCGATGAACTCCGGCAGGCATATGCACATCTCCATACATACCAGGCTTGTGCTGAAGATCACTGCATTCCTCCTCGCCTTCGGCACCGTGGCGATTCTCGTGCTGGAGTACTCAAACCCCGAGACACTAAAGGGCTTGCCCTTCATCCACAAGCTTATAAACTCCATTTTCACGTCCATCACGCCGAGGACTGCGGGCTTCAACACGATCTCAGTTAGCGGCCTGCGCGAGTCAACCGCGCTTCTGATCATGATGCTGATGTTCGTCGGGGCTTCCCCGAGCTCCACCGGCGGAGGCATCAAGACCGTCACCGCCGGAGTGCTGTTCATGAGCCTTGCCTCTACTATCAGGGGCGATGATTCCGTGGAGATACACGAAAGGCGCATCCCTGCAGAGCAGGTCATGAGGGCTACCGCTGTCGTCATACTCGCCGCACTGGTAGTCCTTGCTGGAACATTGATAGTCTCATTGGCAGAGAAGGCTTCGTTTCTCGATGTCATGTTCGAGGTGATATCGGCCTTCGGCACGGTAGGCCTGTCTAGGGGCATCACCCCCAGCCTGAGCTCGATAAGCAGGCTGGTGATCATCGTCATAATGCTGATGGGAAGGCTCGGCCCGCTAACCTTCGCCGTAGCCCTCAACTACAGGAAGAGCATGAGCAAGGTCAGGGTGACTTTCCCCGAGGAGCATGTGATGATCGGCTAGGCATCCTGCATGATGCTCGGTGCTAGGCTCTTGATATAACCCCTCCGCATATGGCGGAATCACTGCAATAGCATACAAGGCTCTGTCCCGGCGCCGGAACAAGCGCCGGGATTGCCATCTTGGCGCAGAGAGTGCCCCCGCTTAAGCGCACCTCCGCCTCCACCGGCTCCATGGAAGAGCGGACCTTGACCTTCAGCCGTGCAGGGCCATTCTTCAGCAACTTAGCTGCAGCCTCCGTAAGCACGCAGTCATCAGCAGCTACCTCATCGATCATGCAGCTTTCGATTCCTCCAAGGTAAATGGCGTTCTGCATCGGGTCTATCCTCGTGATGTATGCCCTCTTGCCGGCCGCCACGCCGTGCCCCTTCCTTTGCCCCAGAGTAAGCCCCAGGGCTCCAGTGTGGTGACCGATAAGCTTACCGGTTGCGGCATCAAAGGCGGGCCCCTGCGCGAACATGCCCGGGAGCCTTCCCTTAAGCCATGCCCTCATGCCCGACTCTGTGAAGCAGGCCTCCTGCGAGCTGCGCACTTCGCCGTATCCAAGCCCCATATCCGAGGCAAGGCGCCTTATATCGGCCTTGTGCATACTGCCAAGGGGAAATATGAGCCTGGATTTTATGCTCTCAGGAAGCCTGTACAGGAAGTAGGACTGGTCGTTTGCGGCGCTTGCCCCTCTTGCTATGAGATGCTCGCCGCCTGAAGCCACTACCTTCGCGTAATGCCCCGTGGCTATGTGTTCGATTCCCCTTTTATCCGCCTCGGCCTTAAGCGTGGAGAACTTGAAAGCCGGGTTGCAGAGGATGCACGGGTTTGGGGTGAGCCCCTGCTTATAGCCCTCTAGTACGGGCCTTAGCACCGCTTCCTCGAAATCGGCTGCGGAATCGATTATAATCAAATCTATATCGAGCCTGGATGCGACAGCCCTGGCCTTGTCGACAGTATAGCCGGGCAGGCAGCCCGTAAGTATGGTAAGCCCTGTTACGCGATAGCCGGCTTCCTTCAGAAGCTGCACCGCGACGGAGCTGTCCACGCCTCCGGACATCCCTAGAAGCACTTCGGGCATGGATCGGTTGATTGCCATCGTGCACCTCCTTATCAGATTATACATACTTATTCCATCTAGGGGGATTGGGCATGAGTTACAAGCTGGGACTGGCTAAGAGGGCCTTCTGGGGTACAATGAGGCCTTTCATCAAGATCTGGATGAGGTTCCTGATGGACCCCAAGATCATAAGCAGCCTGCCGGATGGGCTGAAGCCTCCATACCTTCTCATATCCAACCATACGAATGTGTACGACGGGCTGATCGTCTCCTTGTATTCCCCTGAGCTGCCCGTCCCCGTGTTCGACGACATCCAGAAGCAGAACACCTTCCTGAAGCTGCTTTTCACTTACACAGGCGTCGCCTTCAAGACCTACGGGGTTCCGGACCCCAAGAGCATCCGCTCGATGATGAACGCCAAGGACGCCGGCAGGATCATAATGCTTTACCCTGAAGGAGAGATTACCTGGACAGGCGAGACGAAGCAGCTTGAGTCCAATGTATCAAGGCTCATCAAGCTGCTGAAGATCCCTGTAGTCCTTGTTAAGGCAAGGGGAGCTTATGCAAAGCAGCCTAAGTGGGCGGCATCCTTCCGCAAGGGGAAGTGCATCTTCGATTTCAAGCTGCTCATGGGCGCGGAGGAAGTAAGGGCCCTAGAAGAAGGGGCCATATTGGAGAAGCTCCGGGCTGAGTTCAGGCACGACGACATGGCTTGGCTGAAGACTCCTGAGGCCAGGCAGTGCGCCATTAGCACAAGCCAACCGGCGAAGGGCCTTGAGAGGTGGCTCTTCTGCTGCCCCTCCTGCAAGGGGACCAACTGCATGAACACGGAAGACAGCAATGCAATATCCTGCAGCTACTGCGGTTATGCCGTAGGTGTAGATTCTTATCTGAACGTCTTGGAAAGGGAGTCCAAGCCGGTCTTTGGCGACCTTCAGGAATGGGGAAGGTGGCAGAGAAGCTTCTGGACTGGCAAGATCATGGAAGCCGCAGCCTCCTCTGACGGGACGGATGCGATCCTCAAGGCGCATTGCACATCAATGAAGAAGCTTACCGTCGAAGGCAGAAGGCAGCTCACCTTCAAGCAGTGCGAGGTGCTTCTTAAGAAGGCATCCATCGAGGTCATTGAGAAGCAGAAGGTGGCCTTCACATTGGACTTGTCCGATATACTGGTCTGCCACTGCTACAAGTTCGTGCCGGGTCACGCGGACTCGCTTCTTATAAGGACGAAGGATGCATACCATATCTTCGACTTGTCAGAACCCTACTCGCCCTCCCTATCCTGGGAGTTCGCCGTCAATGCTCTAATGCAGCTTAAGCTATAGCGCGGGATGCATCCACGTCGGGACCTCGGATCTGGCAGGCGCTAAAGGGGTGGAGAGATGGAAAGGGCCATTAAGCTGGGTATAATAGGCAACGGGCGCATCGCCGACAAGTTCGCAGCTGAAGCAAGGCATGTCAGCGGTGTTGTCATGGCATGCGTATACGGCAGGAACGAGCGGACCTTGTCCGATTTCGCCTTAAGGCACGGCATAGCCGATCATTCTACCAGCTTCGATGATTTCCTATGCAGGGTCGACTGCGTCTACATCGCATCCCCCCACCTTACGCACTACGAATATGCGAAGAAGGCCCTGGAGGCCCGCAAGCATGTCCTTTGCGAGAAGCCGATGTGCCTAAGCGCGGCAGAGGTTGATGAGCTCGCAAGGCTCTCCCGAAAGCAGGGATGCGTCCTCCTGGAGGCGATCAAGACCGCATTCTGCCCGGGCTTTTTGGGCCTGGTGCCGCTGGCGAAGTCAGGCATCATCGGCGACATCAAGCATGTGAGCGCAAGCTTCACGAAGCTGGTAGAGCCCGGCGTGCGGGAAGTCCAGAGGGAGCTTGCGGGGGGAAGCATGACGGAGCTTTCCTCATACCCGCTTCTAGCGGCGATGAAGCTCATTGGCACCGATTACAGGAAGGCTTCCTTCTGCTCATACATGGACAGGGCCAATGATGTCGACATGTTCACCAAGGTCGACCTCATCTATGACAAGGCGGTAGCCACCTGCTGCGTGGGGCTGGGAGTGAAGACCGAAGGAGAGCTGATCATATCCGGCACCAAGGGGTATATCCTGGTGAAATCGCCGTGGTGGAAGACCCAAAGCTTCGAAGCAAGGTTCGAGGATCCTTTAGACAAGCGGGGATACTCATACGAGTTCGAGGCTGATGGATTAAGGTATGAGCTGATGGAGTTCATCCGCATGATCGAAGAAGGCAACCTTCAGTCTGACATGCTCAGGTGGGAGGAGACCATAGCCATAGCAGGCGTCATCGAGAAGTACAGAAGCTGTACCGACATCTCACTCATATGATGCGTATTGCACCTGCCCAAATTAGCTTCTGCAGTTGTTACCAGGGCTCGCCTCTTCCTGCTGCGATGCTTAGCTTTACGGTCGCTTTTGCAAAGCCGCCTCGATAAGCACTAGTGCTGCTCGATGGGGACTCCATGTTTGACCTAGACTTAGAAGGGCTTGGCCCCTGCTGGTTTCATACCATTTCAGGGGCCAAGTCACACTGTGCTTTCTAAATTGCCGGTGTTTTATCGTTTACCTTTTGCTCCTGAAGGAATTGCCATAACCAGTTCCAGCTTCTTTGCCGTTCTGACCAAAAGGAGCGCTCTTGCTTGCCATCGTCCCTACTATGCCTAAACCGGCCCTGTTAATACCCTGATTGCCTTCCAGGATATCCTTGTACTGCTCTTCTGAGATGTAGCTGGGCTTATATGTTACCCCGGCGGCCTCGAGCTGGGCTACGACTTCCATGGGTTCGAAAGGTTTGACTATGTAGTCATCCGCCCCCATCTCAAGGCCCAGAAGCTTGTCAGATAGCTCCCCTCTTCCGGTCAGCATGATTACAGGCATATCAGCTGACTCGGACTGCCTGATCCTCCTTAGTACTGACCATCCGTCGATGTCAGGCAGGTTGACATCGAGAAGCGCTATGTCCGGCTTGCCTTCGTATATGGCATCCAGCCCCTCATAGCCTGTGGCGGCTGAGACTGCCTCTATTCCCTCACGGATGAAATATCTGGGCAGCAGTTCCCTTATCTGTTTGTCGTCCTCGATTAGAATCACCTTCATGCGCCCACCGCCCATCCAATAGAAAGCCTGCCCTTACAGGCAGGCGATGATTCAACCCCTCTGTTCGAACGCCTGTACCTCTCTTACATAGTTGCCGTCCATGAAGACGTAGTACGGAAGCCAGGCAATGCCATAGTAGCTCATGAAGATGTCGGATTTCTTCAGCATGTACGGCGTCTCGGTCACCTGCTCCGCGGTATCGGCCACCTGCTTAGCAAGCTCGTCCTGCTTTTCGTCGAACTCCCTCTCCAGCTCCTCAAGGTCGTCCTTCATGTCCTCAAGCTCTTTCTTCTCCCTTGTGAGCATGCTTCTAGCCTCGGTCGTCATCCTTGTCTTCGTAATAGACGACCCCAGGCTCCTCTTCCTGCCCATGAGCATGCCGATTATGGTGGAGCCCGCTGATGCCACGGTATCCATGGTGTGCTGTGTCACCTTCTGCTCCCTAAGCGCGACCTCGCCCTCCTGCTTTCGTATCTTGTCCTCAAGGGCTTCGATCTTCTTTTTGTACTTATCCTCCAGCACATCAAGCTGCTCATCCATTACCCTGGCAGCCTCGCGCCTGCATCTTTCCAGGAAGCCCTCCCTGTCCTCACCGGGAGAACCGTAGACCTTGAGCCTCTCGTTAGCCAGCACCGTTATCCTGATGTTCCTGTAGGCCCAGTCCTCGAAGTCGTCAGCCTTCAGCTTCAAGAGCTTCGCATCCGACAGCCAACCGGGTATTGTCGCGAACGCACCGTCCTTCTGGGGGCTCCTTGAGAGCCCTGAGCCGTCCATCCATGGGGCAGAGCATTCCGCCCAATCCGGCCTTCCGAGGGCGTCGTCCTCAAGCAGGACCGTCTCCTTGCTGCTGTGCGACACGCCAAGCTTGGCCGAGTTGAACCTAATCTCCACCTGCGCCGTGAAGGCAGGCCTGTAGGCAAGCTCATACTCCCCAGGCACCTGCATGCTAAGGCCCGTGGCAGCCACAGCCGCTGAGACCGACAGCTTCGCCGGGACGAAGAACTCATCCGTCCTAGAAGGCGCCGCAGGTTTGGTCCTGAGGTAGCCCTCAGACTCAGCGGCCCTCCAGCCTTCATCCCCCGCCGCTTGAGAACCGGATGGCTCAGAAGGCCCGGAGGCACCGGCGAGCCCGTTTAGCGCGGGGAGCATCTCCCTAGAGAGGGGTCCTGCAAGGAAATTCAGGACCTGCCTTGCGTGGAATACCCTGGGGCCGGGCCTGTTGACGTTGTTCATCAGGAACACCCTCTTGCCCAGGCTTGAGATGATGTCGCTGATCGCCGAGGCGTCCATGCCCCCTGTGAGGGTCTCCAGCCCGTCCATGAGCCTCATCTTGTCCCTTTCGGTCTGGAGCCTTCCGATGAACCAGGTGCCTATGTTCGACAGCGCCTTGTAGTCCAGATCGACTGGATTCTGGGTCGCAAGAAGCAGCCCTACCCCGAAGGCCCTTGCCTGCTTTATCATCCTGAGCATCACGTTCCTGGAGGGAGGGTTGCTGACAGGCGGCAGGTAGCCCAGTATCTCGTCGAAGTAGACGAGCGCCCTTAGCCCGCTCGTGCCGCGCTGCTTCCTCATCCAGGATTCTATAGATGAGAAGAGGAGGGTCACAAAGAACATCCTCTCATTGTCGCTTAGGTGCGAAAGATAGAATATGCTGTGCCTTGGCTGCCTGTCCTTCGTATAGAGGAGCTCCTCGATGTCGAGCCTCTGGCCTTGCTGCCAGACCTGGAACGAGGGGGCGGCGAGGAAGTTGTTAAGAAGCATCGACAGCTCGAAGCGATCCTTCTCCGGGAAGAACCTGTCGACGGGGAAGGCCCCCAGCCTGTCAAAGGGCGGCTTCTGGGTATAAAGGATGAGGTCTGTCAGGGTGAGCCCCTTACCCTTGCTCCAGGCATCCTCTATTATGTTGGAAAGCAGGATATGCTCCCTGGACTTCAGCGGGTCTATGTTGCTCATGCCGACAAGCCCGAGGATTGCGGTCACAGTGCTAGAGATCCTCTCCCTTAAGGCCTCCTCGTTTCCCTGCCAGGGTATGGCCGGAGCCTCGAAAGATGAAAGTATGTTCACGGGGATGCCCGATTGGGATCCTGGGGAGTATATGGCGAAGTCGAACTGCTTGAGGGAAAGAAGCGCCTCCTTCGAGAGCCCCCATTCCTCTATGCTGGTCCTCCAGCTGTCTGATGCCTCCCCTGCCGCCTGGCCCACGCTCTTGCCCTTAAGCCTCGCCGAATCCTGGTCTATCCAGGGCTCGAAGTCCTCAGGCTTAAGCTCCGGGAAGTGGAGGATGAGGTTCGTCAGGTCGCCCTTGGGGTCGATGATTATAGCTGGAAGCCCCTTAAGCGCCGCCTCCTCAAGAAGGCCGATGCAAAGGCCCGTCTTGCCGGAGCCCGTCATGCCGGTGACGACGGCATGAGTAGTCAGGTCAGCCGGGTTGTAGAAGACCGGCTCTTCGGTAAGCTTTCCCTGATTAAGGTCATAATCTTTGCCTATGAAGAAGTTCTTCGGATCAGGATGCAGCATTCGCCTCTCCCCTTTTCTTTAGCCTAACTTCGGTATTCTACCTGCCGGGGCCCATACCTTCCGGGAGGGCTCAGAATGTGGCCTGCTCGCCTTGCAATATCCTTCGATAGCCCTCCGGGTCTGTATCCCCCTCGGTGCTGATAAGAAGCACGCTGGATTCACCGCTAAAGCCCAGGGCATCCCGCAGTTGCCTAAGCCCCGGCTCCCCCATGATGCGCGAAAGGAGCCCAGCGCCGATGGCGCCGGATTCTCCGGACACTATTGCAGCATCTCCTCCTGCAGGCCTTGCGAGGATTCTCATCCCTTCCTCTGCCACGCAGTCCCCGCAGGCGGCAAATGCCGTCGCAAGCCTCATTATCGCGGGCCAGGCCCTAGGATTCGGTTCACCGCAGGCAAGACCCGCCATTATTGTATCAAGCGGGCCTGTGACTTTTGCGATGCCTCCGTCCCCTCTGAACGAGGACAGGAAGTAGCAGGCGGCGTTCGCCGGCTCAGCGATGACAGCTATAGGCATCGCCTCTCCTGCAAGGCATTCAAGGCCCGCCAGCATGCTCCCTGCGAATGATCCCACCCCCGCCTGAAGGATGACGTGGGAGGGTATCCGCTCCCCCATCTCGGTAAGCTGCTCGGAGATCTCAGATAGCATGGTAAGGTAACCCTGCATTATCATGTCGGGCAACTCGTTGTAGCCATCCCATGCGGTATCCTGCACAATTACCCCACCGTTATCTGTTGCATGCTTGAAAGCTGTCCGCACCGCGTCGTCGTAGTTGGATTCGGTGACTATCACTTCGGCACCCTCTCGCCTTATGGCCTCCACCCTTGCGGCAGCCGCCCCTTTAGGCATGAAGACGACCGCACCCGCACCCAGCATCCTTGCAGACCAGGCTACAGCCCTGCCGTGATTGCCGTCCGTGGCAGTCACGAAGAACATCGGGTCCCGGCGCGACGATTTTAACATGTCCCTGAGCTTTTCGAATGCCGGCAGGCTGTCTTCCTGATCAAAGCCGGGCAAGGTGCGGGCCGCCGCGCCTGCAACGGCGAATGATGCCCCCAGGGCTTTGAAGGCGTTCAAGCCGAACCTCGCCGATTCGTCCTTAAGGAATACCTTTCTCAGCCCAATTCTTCTCGCAAGCCCCCTCATTGAATGAAGCGGCGTCGGCTTATACTCAGGGATGCTGCGGTGGAAAGCCCGAGCAGCATCCATTGACGCCGTATCGGCGCGGAAACTGGCGAAAGGCTGCTCAATGCCCTTATGGGAATTAATTGATATCATTACATCTGTTGACAAATATGCAAACCTCCGAAGTCTCTGTATACTACATTATAGCCTCTCTCATTGATTTCGGCCTCTGATCCGGTCTGCCTGCAAACCAAAGGCGTGAAGGATTCAGCAGGGGGCCAAAGACGATTACCAATAAGCACCTTAAGGAGTTGCCATGAAAATCCTCATTGTAGGAATCGGGAAGCTTGGTTATCAGCTTGCTGAAGCATTCTCCCAGAAGGGAAACGACGTGATAGCCATGGACAGGGATAGGGAAGCCCTTCATAAGGCCGAGGAAAACATGGACGTGCTGACCATGCTCCACAACGGTTTCGAGATAGAAGCACTGAAAGAAGCTCATATCAAGGACCTGGACCTTACTGCTGCCGTCACAGATGACGACGAGACTAACATCCTGATCTCCTTCGTGGCAAAAAGGCTGGGAAGCAAGAAGGTCATCGCCAGAGTTAGGAATCCGGAGTATGACAGGCAGGCGGAGTTTCTCAAGAAGGAGATGAACATAGACAGGATAATGAATCCGGAGCTTGCCACGGCCAGGGAGATCTACCGATACCTAACGGGGGGGCTGCCGTTTCATACCGAGGTCTTCGAGGCCAGCGGCGTGATGATGGCCGACATCTACGCGGGAAACCTGAGGGATGTCGTAAATAAGCCGGTAAAGGAGCTCGGCATTCCCAAGAGCCTGCTTATTGCCGCCATAGTCCGTAACGGCAGGGTCCTTGTGCCCAACGGCCAGACTGTCATCGAAAGGGAAGATACCCTTTACCTTCTGGGTGGGGCCGAGACGATAAGGTCTTTCTACGATGCCCGCATTGAAGGCGCTCCGAAGAAGCCTGTTGAGGACGTGACTATACTAGGTGGAGGCAGGATCGCCTATTACCTAGCGATATCGCTTCTTACGAAGGGTATGTATGTAAGGATTATCGAGATGGACAAGGCCCGCTGCCAGTACCTTGCCGAAAGGCTCGGAAACGCCCTGATAATCCACGGCGACGCCACCGATGTCAACCTTCTGAGGGAGGAGGGCGTGTTCAACTCGGACGCAGTCGTCTCAGTCACAGGGTTCGACGAGGAGAACCTGCTGTTGGGGCTCATGTGCAAGCAGTCGGGAGCGGGCAGGGTCATCGCGAAGGTAAGTAGGCCGGGTTACGTCCCCGTCATAGAGAAGTTTGGGATAGATATGGCTGTGAACCCCGTGCTGATAACCGCGGCCGACATCATACGCTACGCCCAGGGCGGCAACATCAGGTCGCTGACTATGGTTGCCGGGGGGAAGGCGGAGCTTACGGAGCTTATCATCCAGCCCGGAGCATACGTGCTGGATGATACCCTGGAGAAGCTGAACCTTCCCCAGGGTCTCATTGTCGGTACCTTGCTCAGAGGCGGCAATGTAGTGATACCAGACGGCAGTACCAAGCTGGAAGTAGGCGACAAGGTGCTTGTCTTCGCAGCCCAGACGGACCGGCTCAAGGTTGACAGGTACTTCAACCCGCACAGGAAGGGCATCTTCAAGTGAACTTCAGATATGTTGCCAGGATACTGGGGATACTGCTGCTTGCGGTAACGGCATTCCTCCTGCCGTCTGTGTTCATCGCACTTTTCAAGGGAGAGCGGGCGCTTTCATCTATACTATCGACCATGGCCATATCGGGAATCGTAGGCCTTGCCCTCTACCTCACCCCAAGAGGCGATAAAGGCCTAACGGTAAGGGACGCTTTCCTGGTAGTTACGCTCGGATGGCTCATCGTCTGCATGGTAGGGGCGCTTCCGTTCTACTTCTCAAGAGTCGCTCCTAGCTATGTGGACTCATTCTTTGAGGTGGTAAGCGGCTTCACAACCACAGGCGCCACCATCCTCAAGGATGTGGAATCACAGCCCATGTCGGTCATGTTCTGGCGCTCCCTCACCCACTGGCTGGGAGGCATGGGCATACTGGTCCTGACGCTTGCCGTAATGCCGGCATTGGGAGTCGGCTCCTTCCAGATCTTCCGGGCTGAGACTCCCGGCCCTCTGAAGGATAAGATCGTCCCTAAGGTGCGCGACACGGCAGCGATCCTATACACCTCATACTTGGGTATAACCATCCTTGAGACGGTCATGCTGCTCTTCGGCGGAGTAAGCCTCTTTGAATCCCTGGTCCATACGTTCGGCTCCGTCGGCACAGGAGGCTTCTCTACAAGAAACCTAAGCGTAGGGGCACTTGGCGGCCCTTATGTGCAATGGGTCATCGGTGTCTTCATGCTTATGTCAGGGGTCAACTTCGCGCTCTATTACGCTATCTTCAAAGGGCAGTGGCGCAAGATGCTGGCCAATGAGGAGCTTCGCTGCTACCTGCTGATTAACCTCGGCTGCACTATGGCGGTCTTTCTCAATCTGTACCTGAGCGATCATTTCGGCTTGATGGATTCGCTGAGGCACTCTTTCTTCCAAGTCACATCGATAATGACTACTACAGGGTATTCCACTGTGGACTTCGATGTCTGGCCGACCTTCAGCAAGCTTGTCCTGTTCCTGCTGATGTTCGTAGGGGCGAGCTCAGGCTCGACAGGAGGCGCCATCAAGGTCATCAGGATTGTAGTGGTCTTCAAGCTGGTAAGAAGGGAGATGCAGAAGGTGCTGCATCCCAAGGCGGTGATTCCGGTCAGCATAAACGGGCATTCGCTGAAGCCCGAGGTGGTTACTAGCATCGCCAGCTTTTTCGTGCTCTATATCATGATATTCCTTGCTGCAAGCCTTGCTCTGACATTCGAGGGGATAGACATGGTAAGTGCCACGAGCGCCGTAGCGGCCACATTAGGGAACATAGGGCCGGGCTTCGGCGTAGTCGGGCCGTTGCTTACATATGCCGATTTTAATGTCTTCTCGAAGCTGCTGCTCTCGCTCATGATGCTGCTGGGCCGCCTCGAGCTTTTCACCATGCTCGTGGTCCTCACGCCCTCCTTCTGGAAGCAGAGCTCAAAGCAGAGGAGGTTCTAGCCAGCAGCTGATTTGTAAAGATAAGCTGACCGCCATCTACAAGTGTTAGTCAGCTAGTCAGGTGCCTTTATTGAGCTTCCATCATCTCCTTCTGGCTTTTAGGTAATTGTGCAAAGGTGCTGACTTTAGGTATAATCTCTATTGCCTATACAGCAGATGCGCCTGTAGCTCAGTGGATAGAGCAACTGCCTTCTAAGCAGTGGGCCGTAAGTTCGATTCTTACCAGGCGCGCCAATCAATAAACAGGCAGCATAATATGGCAAAGCGGTGATCTTCGTCACCGCTTTCCTTTGCCCGGAATCGAAACCAGCTGCTCATGTTTGCTATCCTTCTGCTATCCCCTGCCGATGTAAGGTTAGTCTCAGTTATTGGTAAGCCCAGCTATCCAGCCGAAGCTACTTCTTGCTTACGGGAAACACGATCTTTGTGAGGTGCTCGCTCTCCGGCACCTCTGGCGGGGTGAGGTAGTACTCGAAGACAGGCCCTGCCACATCATAGCCTTCCCTATCCATCCATTCCTGCATCTGAGTGTAAGCCTCAATCATACCTGAGTAAGGCCCCTTGTAGATCGTCTCTATCTGGTATCCTTCCGGCAGGACCCTGAATTGGACGTCCTCGCCCGGAGCTACCTCTCCGGGTACTGGAAAGCCCATCTCTATGTCCAAGTCGTTCATGTCCAGGTTGTAGTAGGCAGCATACGGGGCGCAAGTGGGCTGTATCCTCATCCTACCCAGATGCTGCATTATCTTCCCATAGCTTCCCCCGATGACCCTTGGCAGGTCAGCCTGGGCGCATCTTGTCCTCACATAAGCTACAGGCTGCGCTCTGACTTTTACAAGCTCGATTTTGTACTTCATCGGATCGCCTCCCATTCTTGATTATCCATCGGTTCGCCAAATCCTTCACAATCCATCGGGTTTTTGCTCATGCATCTGCCAATGGGCACAAAACCTGCAGTAAACCGGATTATCCCCCATTCGGCGGCCACTGTCGCTTAACTGCGCCTGCTAGGCTGTGATATCATCTGCTTGTCCTACACAAGCTGCTATTAAACCCTGGAGGAGGTGCTCAGAATCAAAGTCAGAATTCTCGGGAGAAACAAGGATATCGCCCTTGTAGAAAGCGATTCGGTGCTTATCGCCGATGCAGGCTCGGCAATGGATCTTGCTGCAAGCATACAGTATGGAAGCGGATGCTCCGCGATAATCCTGCACAAGTCCGCAATCTGCGAGGACTTCTTCAAGCTGAGCACAAGGATCGCAGGCGATGTGCTCCAGAAGTTCGTGAACTACGGCCTCATGATGGCAATCGTAGGGGATTTCTCCTGCTATGATAGCAAGTCGCTGCGCGATTTCATCTATGAGAGCAACAAAGGTAGGCACTTCCTGTTCGCCGCAAACGTAGAGGAGGCCGTGGAGAAGCTGCAGAGGGTGTTGGAGTAGGCAGGCAGCTTCCCTGCCGTCGGTACTCTCAGTAACGGCTCATGCCACAGGTTCCTGTGCCGTTTATCCCCTGCTATACGTTTCCTATGATGTGCAGGATAATTTCCTTCAGTTATCGAAGTATATATCTGCGCATGACTGCGCAAGTGAGGTGAGAACAGATGCTTAACGGTACTGCCCGGATGAGGGTTGCGGGGATTTTACTGAAGATGGCTGCTGCGTCCCTCATCCTTCTCCTATGCGCCGGCAGTGTCCTGGCAACTGAGCCGCCAGCCTGGCAGCCGTTCAACCCGAATCCCACGAATCCAGTTCAGCCCGGCGAGAATGAATCGAGCGTAAAGCACGAGAAGAGGGAGTACACGAGGGAAGACGGCACTAAGGTGTCCGAGGAGAGGCTGGTCATCACCGAGTATAAGGACGGCGAATACAAGTATACGAAGACCTATACATGGTCTAGCGAGACAAACGGCGAGGACAAGACGGAATCAAAGGGCATTGAGCTGGTCGATGCCGCGGGCAAGAGGACCTTCTCCAGGCAATGGAGCGTGACTAAGAGGGTCAAGGGAGGCCTGCGCACGGACTACTTCGTAGAAGAAGGCGGCAAGGTGTTCTATACCGGCTATCTGATGAAGCATGACCGGACCGATAAGCAGGAAGCTAAGGATGTGACCAAGGAGAAGGAGTCCAAAGGGGACGATGCGGCAGGCTCTCCCACCGAGAAGACCACCTACAAGCTGCTTGCGGATGGCTCTGTCATCACAGAGAAGTTCGTCTGGAGCCAGCTGAAACGGGACTGGACTATGTATGCGAGCACCGAGGCGGTCAAGCCGGCTGCCCCGGCGGTGGCAGCACCATCCATGTCGACCTTCGGCTTCGCAGTTGGGGGCAGCCTTGGAAACGATGCGGCGGCGCTGCTTGCAGTCTCAGGTGTCAAGGCCAAATCGGCATCAGGCAAGGTGCTGGACATCGAAGTCAGCGACTCCGGGCGCTGGTTGCTTGGGCCAGGCGTGCTGTCACCCGGCCTTTGGGAGCTTTCGGCTGTGATGGTGGACGGAAGGCTGGGGCCTGCCTCGAAAGTGATTGTGATCCCCGCCTTGGAGACCGGGGGCAGGCCTGTTGTCGGCGGGGTGCCGCGGATGCTGTTCGTCGACTCTTACGTCGCCCTGACTGGGGAGAAACTATCTTCCAAGTCTCATGCAAGGGTGCCTGAGGTTCTGCTTGCGTCAGGAAGCGATGCTGTCCTCATCGAGCCATATGCATTCTCAGACCGCGAGATCCTGGCAGGCATCTCGGCCGACGCTCCGATAGGCTGGGCCAGCATCATGATCAACAGCGGTGACGGCAGCTCCGAAAGGAAGGGCTCATCCATAGCATCCTTCGAAATCATGGTCCCCGAGACCATACACATAGGATTGGATTTCCTTGTAACAGTCAAGCTTTCAGGGCTGACGGACGAGATGCTGAAGGAGAGCTTCAGCGCGATAATCACAGTGAGCGGTACGGCCCGGTTCAAGGGGACGGATTCAAAGGACGTCCTGGTAGAGCTGGTCGGAGGGACTGCTTACCTGATTGCCAGGGCGGAATCCCAGGGGCAATTCTTCATCTCAGGAAGGCTTGTGAACCTTCCCGAATACTAATCCGGAACTATAAAGAAAAAGTGGCGGGGTGCAGAAAACGCATAACCCGCCGCTTTCCTTTATATCAGCTTGACTACCGGCTTCGGCATCTTCCTGCCCTTCCAGCTGGACTTGCCGAATAGCGCATGCCCCACTGAGTTCATCGCCATGAAGAACCATGAGGTGAACAGGAGGGGGTAAAGGAAAGCAAGCCAGAGCGGCAGCTTCGTCTTGATGTGGGCGATTATCCAAAGCGCCAGTGATAGACCGATGAGCACACCGGCCCTTGCTGTTAGTTCGGGGTTTGCCGCCGTCCCGTTCGTAGCCAGGTAGGCGAAAGGCAGGAGTATCGCAGAGAGCATCGCCACGAAAGCCCCCACGAACGGGACAAGCTTGTACTCGAATGCCGCGAACATGTTCTTCCCGAAGCCTGCGAAGGCCTCCTTCATGCTGTGGTACATCCTCACGTGGACAGCCTCCGTCGCATCCACGCACACCACCTTCATCCCCCTGCCCTTCATAAGCTTGGCAAGGTCCTTATCCAGCACTGCATTGAACCTGACTGCACCGTGGCCGCCGACTTCGAAGTACTTATCCCTTTTGAAGCACATGTACATGCCTGCGGCGATGGACGGGAACTTAAGCCTGAAGTTATGCATGATGACGCAAGGGATGTAGCTCATCATGCCCCAGGGAGCCAGCGTGACGGAGATCATCTCGCCGAATGTGCCCAGATGGTGCCTCGCTATCCCGGAGATGCAGTCTGCGTCCATCTTCTCGAATATCTCCAGGGTGGCTCCCAGCGCTATGGGCTCATGCCAGGTATCCGCGTCAAAGAACATCAGGTACTTCCCGTCGGCAGCCTCGGCAAGCTGCATGCACGCCCAGCACATGCCGAGCCAGCCCTCAGGAAGCGGCTTCCCTTTCATGACCTTCAGCCTCGGAAACTCCTTCGTCAGCCTCTCCAGGATCTCGCCTGTAGAATCCGTCGAGTTGTCGTTCAGGACTATGACCTCGTAGTTGTCGTAATGCTGTGACAGCAGGCTGCGCATGCACCTTTCGATGTTGTTCTCCTCGTTTCTGGCCGGAACCAGTAGGGATACCCTCACATCCCTTCTCCCCTTCGGTTCCTTGAGCTTAGGAATTGCGAAGAGGTTGGAGATGCTTATGATGAGGAAGGCAGCTCCCAGCGCGAAGAATAGGAAGTATGCCTTATCCATGAGCCATTCCGTGAAACCTGCCATCGTAATATACCACCCTCCGAGAGCCGCCATTCACACGCAGTGGCGGCATGCTTTGACCATCGAAGCGACTACCGGACATTATACCAACCCATGCATAGCTAAGCTATACCGGCCAGCCGCTGAGCCGGCGCATGTTACGGGGGAATCACCCGCTTTGTTAGAAGAACTGCCTCTCATCGAACAGCATGGCTGCCTTGTCGGTCTCCCCGGATTCCACGACTTCCCCTATGTAGATCCTGTGGTCGCCGGCGTCTGCGGTCTGCCTTAGCTCGCAGTCCATGAATGCGGCACACT
>CAZHKX010000008.1:0-28095 GCA_964532805.1 uncultured Clostridia bacterium | reverse complement strand
GCTCGGATACGACCCGCGCGATACCCCTCTTCGCAAGCTTGGTTAATGCGGCCGCCTCCTTCTCGGTAAATGCCTCGCCCTCCGCAGTACCCTGAAGCTCAACTATGCCCCCGGAGCCGGTCATAACCAGGTTCATGTCCACATCCGCCGCAGAATCCTCGCTGTAGTCCAGGTCAAGGAGCATACTGCCGCCTACCATGCCCACGCTTATCGCCCCTACCCAATCCTTCACGGGAAGGCGCCCCTGCTTCCACCTTGGGTCGCTTGCGATGGCATCGACCAGAGCTACGAAGGCGCCGTTTATCGAGGCAGTCCTCGTGCCGCCATCTGCTTCGATTACGTCGCAGTCGATAAGTATGCTGGTCTCTCCCAACGCCTTCGTGTCTGTCACAGCCCTCAGCGACCTGCCGATGAGCCTTTGTATCTCGTGAGTGCGCCCACCTGTCTTCAGCGTGGACCTCTCCCTTACCACACGCTGGGAGGACGAGCGGGGCAGCATGGAGTACTCCGCTGTGACCCAGCCCTCGCCGCTGCCCTTGACGTGGGGAGGAACCTTGTCTTCTATGGTGGCGGTGCACAACACCCTTGTGCGGCCCGATTCGACCAGGACAGAACCTGCGCATGAGCTTATGAAGTTCCTCGTGAACCTGATCTTCCTCGTCTCTGCAGCCTTCCTGCCGTCGTTTCTTGATCCTTCCATTCGATCATCCCCCGATATCATGGATTAACGTTGGTGCTCTGCTCCGGCTCCTTAAGCGGTATTGCCTGCAGCAGCCCATCGGCATTCGGATCTATGGCTACCGGTTCCGGCACCCATGGCTCGTACAGCATGAGCCCGGGCCAGCCGATGCCCCCTGAGCCGAACCTATACGACTGGGATGCCGAAAGCACGGCTTCCCTGGCAGCCGCCCACTTCTCATGGGCGGTCCCCCCGAAGTATGAGGCGACCCCGTCATATATACCTTCGGCTGCCTTCTGCCTGAAGGACAGGTCCGCTAGCATAGCTGAATCCTGCTTGTTCGAAAGGAAGCCGACCTCTATGAGTATTGAAGGTGACAGCGTCGCTGCCACCATATGGTAGTCCTTGCTGAAGACACCCCTGCTTGCAAGCTTGATCCTGTCGACAAGCGACTTATGGACCGACAGGGCCAGCTCCCGGCTCAGCTCCTCGGCATTGAAGTAATATGTCTCGGTGCCGTTTGGCCCTTCCGAGATCACCGAGTTGGCATGGATGCATACTACGACGTCTGGCAGCAGCAGGTTTGCCATCTGTGACCTCTCCAGAAGCTCCACTCTGGAGTCGGACGACCTTGTCATGACCACAGTCGCACCCTGAGCCTCCAGCAAAGCCCTCAGCCTCAGGGCGATGTCGAGGTTGATGTCCTTCTCAATGAGCCCGTTTCCTACCGCCCCTCCGTCCGTACCGCCATGCCCTGGGTCTATGAGTATAAGCCTTCCGTTCAACCCCGACAGCCTGTCAGCAAGCGTGATCACCACTGCTCTTCCGTCTTCCGCAAGCGACCACGTATGCCCCATGTAGCGTGTGAGGTCGAACACCATCCGGGCAACGCCGATGGTGTTCTGCGCCGACCTGGCCTTAACCACTATGCCTGCGCCCGATAGCTCCTCAGAGCGCTGTGTCCCGTCGACGTGCCCGGGCAGGTCCACTACGAGCCTATCCGGCTCCCTGAGTCGGAATACCTCTGGCTGGACCGCCCCGCCCGAGCTTATTATGATCCTGGTGCTCGTTTCGGACCTCTGAACCTCGTAGCCGAGTATTTCGAGGCCGATGTCCAGAGTCGCGGTGCCTGGCGCCTTGCCGGGCCTGAGCACAGGGATGTACCCTTCCGAAAGCTTAAGGCCAAGGGCAAGTCCCTCCGGCGTGGCCTCCCACGACATCATGCCCCTTCCTCCCGGAAGCTCATAATCCTTATCGACGCCCTTGCCAGTTCCCGTGATGCCGGGAAGCACAATAAGCGCCCCTCCGTCATGGGCGGTTGCCATGCGGGCCTCTGCCGTCTGGGCAATGTAAGTCAGCGTCACCCTCGTGACACCTGTGTCCTCAATGAAGCTCACCCCTGTGACCGTCCCTCCGAAAGACAGGCTCAGGGCCTTCCCGTCCTCCGACGCTACAGCAGACTTGATCAAGGAAGGCAGGCCGGACAGCGCCAGATCGGACGAGCCATCCTGGTTCTCCTGAATCGCGATCGATATCCCGTTCTCCGTCAAGCCTTCGATGGCTTTGGGCACGACAGCCGCTGCGTTTGCCAGCGTCAACCTCGCCTTCCCCTGCTCGCTGCCCTCATGCAGTACGAACCCCTTCAAGGGGGCCGCAAACTCCATGCGTATCACAAGCGCGCCTTCTATGCCGGCCTTTATCCCCACCATCACGTTTCTCAGCGGAATTCTCATAAGCCCCGGCTCAAAGGCGGGCGCTCCTGACGAAAGGCCCATCAGGTCCAACTCAACCAGGATCCCATATATCCCGGCCTCGACGATCCTGTACCCCTTGCCCGAAGGCGCCAACGCCTTATCTGCCATGAAGTCAGGGACGAATATGCGCAGCTTGCCATCCGCCTCCATAGATGTCGAAGCCGATAAGCCGGAAGTCCCCTTAAGTTCGTAGGATATATCTCCAGCCGTCTCAAGCTGCTTGATTGATGTGATTCTCCCGGGATAGGCGATCATAATCAGCGACGGGTCGTCCTTGTCCTGATAGACCTTGCCTCCTGCGCCTTCCTTGGTGAGTTCGAGGACCACGCGCGCTACGCCCGGCTTGTTCATCGAGGCCCTGATCCTTGTGGCCTCTGTGGCCGCCAGGTCCTTGCTCTGCTGAGGGTCCACAGTCGTCTCAGAGAGGTCTATGACTAGCCTGTCGGGGGCGGAGAGGACGAAGCTCTCCAGCTTTGACGGGGCCCATGAAAGTTGCACATAATAGACGGAAGGCCCATCCCCGTGGGTTTTGCCCATTCCCACTATCTGCGCCCTAGGGATGCTTACCTGGGAGTTGCCGGTCTTCTCATCGTAAGTGAGCTTGGCACCGAAGGCCGTGATCCCCTTTACCGGGAAATAAAGCTTGCCTTCGATTTCGAGCACTGGCGACGGAAGCGCCGCCTGTCCAATATAGATCGTGCCCTTCGCGACCTTAACCGACTTGCCGCCCCAGCTAAGCACGGTATAGATCCCGTCTTCCCTCACTCCCAGCCTCAGCGCCTTCGCCAGCGTATCGAGCTGGATGTAAGCCTGGCCGCCCTCTACTACCGCTTGGTAGGTCGCAGTCGTGCCGAAGCCCGTCACATCCACCCTTGCAGTCGTCACGGCGACTGCCTGCATGGCAAGGGCGGCGACAATCAGGGTGGCGAGAAGCACTGCCATCCTCATCAAGCGTAATCCGCGCTTAGATACTGCATTTTGCATCAATCCTTATTTTATACTCTTCAGGGCTGCATTGAACATACCGCAAAGCGAAGCGGCGCCCATCAAGGCGCCGCAAGCTCTTACATATCCAGGTTTCTCAGGCGTTTTCCCGGAGCACCTTTCCCAGCCTGTCCATGCCGGAGCGTATCTGCTCCAAGGTCGCGTTGGTGAAGTTGAGCCTCATCTTGTCCCTACCCTTCTCGGGCTCTATGAAAAAAGGGCTTCCTGGGATGTATGCCACCTTGGCCTCGGTTATCGCCTTCTTCAGAAGCTCCTCGGTGTTCATGCCGTGCGGCAGCACCGCCCATATGAAGAGCCCGCCCTCCGGGGTGCTCCTCCAAGTGCCCTTTGGGAAGCCCTCGTCAATGAGGCGCATCATCTCGTCGCGCTTGGGCTTGTACTCGGCCACTATGTCCTTGATATGTTCATGGAACCTTCCGCTGGACATGAACTCGTATACGGCCCTCTGGGCGAGGTTGTTGCTGCAGACGTCGGTAGTCTGCTTGCCAACCACGAGCTTCTTCATGATGTCCTCTTTAGCTATCGCGTAACCGAGCCTGATTCCCGGGGATACTGTCTTGGAGAAGCTGCTGGCATATACCGCCACTCCCCATCTGTCGAATGACGTTATCGCAGGCAGGTGCTCTCCTTCGAACCTGACGAGCGAGTAGGGGTCATCCTCAAGTAGAGGCACGCCTGCTTTGCCGCAGACTTCCATTATCGACTTCCTACGCACGGCAGAGGTGGTAATCCCTGTCGGGTTTTGGAAGTTGGGTATGACATATACGAGTTTGGGGCTGTGCTCGCGGATCTTCTTCTCCAGATCTTCGGGCAGCATCCCGTCCTTATCCGTCTCCACCCCGATTATGCGGGCCTCGTACATCTTGAACACGTTCAAAGCTGCAAGGAAGGTGGGGTTCTCCACCAGGACGACGTCCCCCGCGTCAATCAGGGATTTCGCCATGAGGTCGATTACCTGCTGCGCACCCGTTGTAAGAAGGACCCCATCCTTTACGGCTGCTATGCCGAGGGTCGCGGCTTCCTTGGCAATAATCTCCCTAAGCGGGCCGAATCCCTCGGTCGTGCCGTACTGAAGTATCTCCCTGCCGTATTTGGAAAGGAGCTCCTCATTGAAGAATTTCATGTCCTCTACAGGAAAGGAGTTTGGCGAGGGGAAGCCCCCTCCGAAAGATATGATGTCGCTTCCCTGGGTGAGCTTAAGGATTTCCCTGATAATGCTAGCTGAGACATTTGCGGTCCTTGCGGAGAATAGTGCCGGGTCCAACAGTACCACTCCTCTCGTTTCCGCATACAGTATGCAATCCAATTATACAACGCTGCATCAGGGGCATGTGTTCTTTCTGGGTACTAAAAAAGGGCCTGCGCTCATGCAGGCCCTTAGTCCTATTTGGTTCCGAATTTCTCCTTGGTTATCCTTATGCCCTCATTCAGGGCCTTGATGTTGTCCTCGATGGATGCCTTCGGAACCCTCATCCTCACAGCCTCCTCGAGCTTCTCAGGGTTTACGAGCTTGAACAGCTCGTTGAGGACCCCTATGGCCACGATGTTGGCAGACAGGGTCTTGCCCGTCACTTCCTTTGATATGCGCGTGATTGGAAGCTTATAGCAGTGCTTGGAATCCGGTGCGTTGGGCACGAGGTCCTCGTCAACTACAAGCTTTGCTCCCGGCTTGAGGTTGCAGCCGTACTTGTCGCAGGCGATAGGCGTCATGGCGAGCACTATGTCCGGGAAGGATACTTTAGGGTAATCCACCTCGGTGTCGCTTAGTATGACCTCCGCCTTGGCTGCGCCTCCTCTTGCCTCAGGCCCATAGCTCTGCGTCTGGACCGCCTCCAAGCCGTCTCTCATCGCAGCTTCCGCCAGGATTATGCCGCCGGTAATAAGTCCCTGCCCGCCCGAACCTGACAGCCTCAGTTCCTTCCTCACGGCTTCACACCTCCTGTAAGCTTCTTGGCGAGCGCCTCATACCTGTCGAGGTAGGTAGGCTCGCTCTTCTTGACGAACTCGCCTATTAGTATCTTGCCTGCCACCTGCTCGGGCGGCAGCTTCGCCGCGGCGGTGTTGAGGATGGTGTTGGCCTTGAAGGCGTTTAGCATCTCGACCGGCCCGCCCATCTTGTTTCGCCTGCCGTAGTAGGTCGGGCACTGCGTTATGACCTCGACGAAGTTGAAGCCGTCATGCGTCAGCGCATACTCGATGTAAGTCGAGATGTTCCTCGGGTGGGCGGCAGTCGCCCTCGCCACGTAGTTCGCCCCGCATGCTTCGACCAGCTTGCACAGGTCGAAGTTCCTCTCGAGGTTACCATAGGGAGAAGTCGTCGCCAGCATGTCAGTGGGCGTCATCGGCGAGTACTGCCCGTTGGTCATCCCGTATATGTTGTTGTTCATGCAGATGAGAGTAAGGTCCATGTTGCGCCTTGCTGCATGTATGAGGTGGTTTCCGCCTATTGCGGACGCGTCGCCGTCTCCTGAGACCACTATCACCTTCAGCTTGGGATTGGCGAGCTTAATCCCGGTGGCGAACGCCAGCGCCCTGCCGTGGGTGGTGTGGAGGGTGTTGAAATCAAGGTAGCCGGGAAGGCGCGAAGCGCACCCTATGCCCGAGACCACGCATATGTCGTCCTTGTTCACATCAAGCTTAGCAAGCGTCCTTAGCAGCGCATTCATGAGGGTGCCATGACCGCAGCCGGGGCACCAGATGTGTGGCAGCTTCTCTCCCCTGATCAGATCCCATACTTCAGTCGCCATTACCAGGCCACCTCCTTGGCCAGAGTGTCGAGTATCTCCTCCGGGGTCAGCGGGTCGCCGTCGACCCTGTTGTAGCGGACGACCTTGCACCTTCCCATGGCGGCCCTCTCGACTTCGAGGACCAGCTGGCCCATGTTCATCTCGGGAACGATGACCTTCTTCACCCTGCCGCATACCTCCCCGACCTCTTCGGACGGGAATGGCCATATGGTCTTGAGCTGAAGGCTTCCAACCTTGATGCCCTTCTCCCTGGCGAGTGTCACGGCCCTTCTGGCGGACCTTGCGGTAGAACCGCAGGAGATGATCGCATACTCCGCGTCGTCCATCTGGTCGTAGCGCAGGAATGTGATGTCCTTCCTGGCCGATTCGACCTTCCTGTGTATGCGCTTGATCTTGTTCTCAACCTCGGCGGGCTTCGACGTCGGGAAGCCTGATGCGTCGTGGTAAAGGCCCGTCACATGGAACCTGTAGCCCTCGCCGAATGCCGCAAGGGGCGGCACGTCGCCCATGCTCGAATCATAAGGCTGGTACTTGTCCAATCCTTTTGCCGGCTTGGGCCTGTTCTCCACCATCGCGTCAACCTGCTCCTGCGTGGGTACCTGTATCTTCTCCCTCATATGCCCGATTATCTCGTCCAGAAGGAGTATGACAGGCTGCCTTAGGGTCTCTGAGATGTTTATCGCCTTTATGGTCATGTCGAATATCTCAGGTACGGTGGACGGGTAAAGTGCCACCGCGGGAATGTCACCGTGGGAGCCGAACTTGGCCTGCATCATGTCGCCCTGCGCGGTGTTAGTGGGAAGGCCCGTGGAAGGTCCCGTCCTTTGGACGTTCACGATCACGCAGGGGATCTCGGTGAAAGCCGCAAAGCCGATGTTCTCCTGCTTCAGGGAGAAGCCCGGGCCTGAAGTCGCCGTCATGGACTTCTTGCCCGCCAGCGATGCGCCTACTATCGCCGCCATCGAGGCGATCTCGTCTTCCATCTGTATGAACTTGCCCCCGAGCTTCGGGAGCATCTCCGACATCTGCTCGGCGATCTCCGTGGAGGGCGTGATCGGATAGCCCGCGAAGAACCTTACGCCAGCCATTGCAGCTGCAAGGGCGCAGGCTTCGTTGCCCTGCATAAGCCTAAGCCTATCGTTCATCAGACCGCCTCCTTCTTCGCCTTGCGCAGTGCTACCACCTTGACGGCAAGGTCAGGGCAGAAGATCTCGCAAGTCTGGCATTTGATGCAGTCGTCGGGCCTTGCGACGAAGGCCTTGCCCCATTCGTCCCCCTCCAGGACCTTCTTGGGGCACATGGCTATGCAGATCCCGCACGCTTTGCACCATTTCTGATTGATCTCGACAGGAAGCTCCCCTGTCTTGTCTGGGCTCATTGGCTTTCCCTCCGTTCGAATATGTTAAACGAATATCGTCTGCTCGCGCCTTGCACCCACGGACACCAGCATTATCCTGGCGCCGATCCTCTCCTCCATGAACCTGAGGTAGTCCTTTGCCTCCTTCGGGAGCTCATCCCAGTTCCTAAGACCTGTAGTATCCTTCTGCCATCCAGGCATCGATACGTAGACGGGTTCCGCCCTTGCCATGAGATACGCTGCGGGGACAGTCTCTGACCTGAACTTCGTGCCGTCGGGCTTCGTTATCTCATAGGCCACGCAGACCTTGATCTCCTTGAAG
This sequence comes from uncultured Clostridia bacterium, assembly GCA_964532805.1. Lineage (GTDB taxonomy): Bacteria > Bacillota > DTU025 > DTU025 > MWDF01 > MWDF01. The sequence goes on along the minus strand of CAZHKX010000008.1, from coordinate 20,231 downwards.
GTGTCCAGCACGTCAAGTTTCGTGACGGCTATCGCATTGAATCCGGACAGCTCGGCCGCATATCTCAGAGCCACCAGGTCAAGCCATCCGCAGCGCCTGGGCCTTCCGGTAGTCACGCCGTACTCGCCCCCGATGTCCCTGAAGGCCTTCCCCGTCTCGTCCATTAGCTCGGTGGGCATCGGCCCTTCCCCTACCGAGGTCGAGTATGCCTTGACGACGCCTATGACCTCTTCGATCCTGGACGGCGGTATCCCGGCCCCTGAGCAGGCGCCCCCCGCTATCGGGTTCGAGGAAGTGACGTAGGGGTAGGTCCCCCAGTCCAGGTCGCGCATGGCGCCCAGCTGCCCTTCCAGTATCATCTCCCAGTTTTCGTCCAGTGCCCTCTTTACGATGGGGAAGCTGTCCGCAATGTGCGGCATGATCTGCCTGCATGCGGGCTCCAGCTCCTTCATCATGGCATCGAAGTCGATCTCCGGCTCCGAGTATATGTGCCTGAGCATGAGGTTGGCCCTGTCGAGGTTGGTCCGGACTCGCCTTATGAAGTGCGCCCAGTCCATCATCTCCCCGGCCTGTATGCCCCATCTTGCCGACTTGTCGGAGTAGGCCGGGCCTATGCCCCTGAGGGTCGTCCCGATCTTCTCCTTGCCTGAAAGCGCAGCGCGGTACTTCTCCTCGGCCCTGTCAAGGGCTAGGTGGTATGGCAGCACAAGGTGCGCCCTGTCGGAAATGATGAGCCTGTCGAGGGGCACGTTCGCCGCCTTGACCTGCTCCATCTCCTTAAGAAGCGATATGGGGTTCACCACTGTGCCGGTTCCGATGAGGCTGTACGCCCCCGGATTGAAGATCCCGGAAGGGATTAGATGCATGCCGAACTTACCGAAATCGTTTATCACCGTATGGCCGGCGTTGTCGCCGCCCTGATACCTTATGACCAGCTTGGCCTTCCCGGCCAGGTAATCCACCACTTTCCCCTTGCCTTCGTCGCCCCACTGGGCACCAAGAACCACCCAAACTGACATCGGAGCACCTCCGCTACATGGCTGCCTTTCCGATAGGCTGGCAACCAAGGATTATTATACCATCAAGGGGCCCGACTTCGCCCCATTGTTCACATTCTCGGCCATTACGGGACCAGTATCCTCAGCGCCTCCGGCATGATCTCGAACTCCATCGGAAGCGTCCCGGGAAGCTCCCCGTCCATCTCCGCATATAGCGGCAGCCTCGATTCGAGCTTCATCTGCCTTCCCCTGAACTGCCTAATCCTCGGGTTGGCCAGATGCCCGCCCCTATATATCTTCGGTATCTCCCTTAGCACCTCGAAGACGTTGAGGTCGCCTATCACCACGCAGTCCAGAAGCCCGTCGAAGGGGTCCGCATTCGGCGTGAACATTATGCCTCCTCCGCAGTACCTCCCGTTTCCCATAGTGGCCATGACTGCCTTCCCGTTGAAGGCCTCCTTGCCGTCCACCGTGAGCCTCAGGTCCTTGTTCCTGTAAGCAAGCAGCGTCTTGATGCCTGCGAGCAGGTAGCCAGCCTTTCCTCCCAGTATCTTGAACGATTCCGCGTTCTGTATGGTCTCGCTGGGAAGCCCCGCGTTCGATGCATTGAGGAAGGCGCGCGTCTCCCTCGCCCCGTATGGGCCGGTGTAGGTGACCTTCACGAGGTCCACGTACCTGTACTTCTGCGCCTTGATCACCTGGGCCGTGGCCTTCCAATCGTCCCTAGGCATGGCAATCGACCTCGGGAAGTCGCAACCGCTTCCGCTTGTCACGACACCCATGGCAGTCATCGGGTTTATTATCATCCCGTTGCCTGTGATGCCGTTCATGACCTCGTGGTAGGTCCCGTCGCCTCCTGCGGCTATCACAAGGCCAATGCCCTCGCTCCTCGCCTCTGCTGCCAGCTCCACGGCATGGCCCGGCCTCTGGGTGACCTGTACGTCGAAGTCTATCCCCTGGTCCTGCAAAGCCTTTGTGAACTGGGGGAATGTGTGGCCGCTCTTCCCTCTGCCGGCCTTCATGTTGACTATGATCCTCACCCTGCTCATCTCAGCACCTCCGCCGGGCGAATGCCTGCCGCGCAGTCGTACAGCGCTCCCTGCCCGCCCATATCAGCTAAATAGCCCTTCGTCAGGTTGTTGATCCCTCCACCCCTGCCCGTCCACCTGCCGTGATGGGCATAGAGGAGGTCGCCTCTCATCAGGGAATCGAACCTCAGCGAGAATACCATGGAACCATGCCTCGTGAATACCGATACTTTCTGGCCCTCGGCAAGGCCGTTAGCCTTGGCGGCGTCAGGATGCATGAACACCTCAGGGGTTGTTGCCGCATCCGTCCTTTGTATGTTGTCGTACTGCGAATGGAGCCTGTCCCTGTGAGCCCCTGTGAGCAGATAGAACGGCATCTGCCCGTCGGGAATCTCCTTCGGCGCGATGTAGCGAGGCGGCTCTGGGACGCCGATGCGCATCCTTCCGCTTTCAGTCCTGAACCTGCCGCCCTCCCAGGGGACCTCCGCAGCCGGGAACCTCACCCAGCAATCAGCAAGGAAGCGGTCGAAGCCGATTCCGTAGCCTCTCATCGGCTCGAGGGCATACTCCGCCCATTCCAGGGCGGTCCTGCTGAACTCGCCGCCGAAACCCATGCGCTCGGCCAGGGCGGATATTATCTCCAGGTCGGGCTTCGCCTCGCCGAGGGGTTCGACCGCCCTTCTGGCCAATGCCACGTAGTTGTGGAAGTACGAGTAGTAGATCTCATCCTCCTCAAGGAATGTCGCCGCAGGAAGCACTATGTCCGCCGCCTTGGCGGTGTCAGTCATGAAATGCTCTACTGCCAGCTTGAATGGTATCCTGTCGAACTGCGAGCGCAGCTTCATGCTGTCGGCCGCCTGCAGAAGGGGGTTGCACCTTGCCGTAAACGCTGCAAGAACCGGCCCTCCGGTGAGTCCTTCCAGGTCTTCGGCCAGCGTGCCCTTCCATACTGTACGGACATCATCGCCCTCGGAGAACTCCCCAAGCTTGTTGAGCTTCCTGCTTGCCCGGTTCGCGTAGTTGACGCCACCGCCTCTGATGCCGATATGCCCTGCGGCGGCTCCCAGTGCGTTGACCGCCCTTATGGCGTTTCCTCCCCCAGCGTGCCTCTGCATGCCCAGGCCGAGCCAGATGGATGCCGGACGGGTCCGCGCATACTCCTCCGCCAGCGAGCCTATCTCCGACGGCTCAAGGCCGGTAACCTCTGCCACCCTCTCAAGGCTCCAGCCGAGGGCCTCCTTCATGAAGCTCTCCGAGCCTTCACACTTCTGCTCGAGGAAGCGGGCGTCGTGCCAGCCGTTTCTTATAATCTCCCCCGCCATGCCAAGGGCCAGCGCCGCATCGCTTCCGGGCCTCGGAAGGACGATCCTGTCGGCAAGAGGTGCCGATTCTGACGGCATCGGGTTGATCAGGATGACTTTCGCCCCGTTCTCCTTCGCCTTTCTTATGAGCGGAACCATATGGATGTTAGTCACCATGGGGTTTCTTCCCCATAGGATGATGAGCCTGCTGTTGGGTATGTCGCAGGGGTCGTGCTGACCTACCTCGCCGCAGTCGGATGCCAAGGCTGAAAGCCCTGCTGCGCTGCACAGCGAGCCGGAAGCGACAGTCGCCCCCCCGAAGAAGTGCCAGAACCTCGTATCAAGCGACTTCAGGTAGCCCATGGAGCCGGCATCCGTATAGGTCAGCACCGAACGGGCCCCGGCCAGGCGCCTTGCCTCCAGAAGCTTGCCTGCTGCGGTATCCAGCGCCTCTTTCCAGCCAATCCTCCGGAAGGTGGAACCCTCCCTCTTCATAGGATGCAGTATCCTCTGGTCCGAGTACTGCTTCTCAAGGAAGCGGAACACCTTGCCGCAAAGAAAACCTGAGGTAATGTCATGGTCGGGTGCACCGGATATCCTTACGACCCTTCCTCCCTCAACCTCTGCGATCACGCCGCAGGCATCGAAGCAGTCGTGCGGGCAGCATGTCCTCACCTTCATCTGGAAAGCCCGTCCCTTCTCAGGTGGGCCGTGATGTTAAGGCGCAGCGCCCTTCCTGCCGCTACTCCGCCATCGTCGATGCCCTCCAGCTCAAGCTGGAAGTAGGCGCAGTTATCCACCGCCATGCCCCTGGCGGCCCTCTTGACCGGCATGCCCATGACCATCATGGATGCGGCCCTGATGAATCCCCCGTGCGTGACGACCACGACCCTTCCGCCTGCATGCCTTTCAATAAGCATCCTTAGTGCCGGGCCGACCGCCTCCTGCCAGTAGTGCCTGTGGGTCTCGCCTCCGGGGTACGGTTCCTCCATCCAGTTCTCATCCAGCCTGCCGAAGAAATCGGGGTGCATGCGCCTTGCATCCTCGTAGCTGATCCCTGAGAGGCGCCCGCAGTCTAGCTCCCGCAGAAGCGGCGACTGCTGTATGGCAAGCCCGGTTGCCGACGAGATCGGCCCTGCAGTCTGGAGCGCCCTCGTAAACGGGCTGGAATACAGAGCGTCGAAGGGAAGCCTTGCATGCTCGCAGGCGATCTCCCTTGCGACAGAGTCGGCCTGGAGGCGCCCCTGTTCGTTTATCGGCCTGTCGTCCAGGCACTGCCAGCGCCCCTCCAAGTTCCAGTCCGTAACGGCGTGCCTGACTAGCAACACCGTCGTCGCGCGGTTCGTCATCTGAGGCCCGCCTCCTTCGTGTAGACATCCTCTGTGCACGTGTCGGGGGCTGAAAGCAGGAGATTGAACTCAAGGAGCCTGCCTTTGAATGGGGTATCCTCTCCATCAGCGGGGGCTGCTATCGTCGTGAAGCCGCAGTTATCCAGCCTCTGGTTGAGAAATGGCCTCTCATTTGCGAAACCCATGCAGTTGAGCACTGCAGTCCTGATGAAGCCACCGTGAGTCACGGCAAGGACCGTCCCGCCCCGGTGCATCGATGCAAGCTTCCTTAACGATGGGATGACGTCCTGCCTCTCATAGTCTGCATGGCTCTGCCCCTGCGGATACCTCCTGGTCCACCATCCTTCGGCAAACCTGTCCATCTCGGCGGGGAATCTTTGCCTTGCCTCATCCACGGAAAGGCCCGATATGAGGCCGCAGTCAATCTCCCTGAGCCCATCCATCCTGACGGCCGTGGTGCCCAGCGCCGCTGCGACTATGTCGGCAGTATGCGATGCCCTTGACAGCGGGCTCGCATAGATCGCGTCGAACGTCCTTCCCAGATAGCCTGCGGCAAGGGCCTTCGCAGCCTGCTCAGCCTGCGCGATGCCAATTGCGTCCAGCTTTGCGTCCAGCCTGCCCTGGAATATGCCCTTGTGGTTGTGCTCAGTCTGGCCGTGCCTCATGAGCACTATCAGAGTCTCCGCCGCCTTCGCTCCTCCACCCATGCTCATTCACCTGCATCAGCCTTGGTAGGCATTATTGAAAGCACCGATGCCTGGCCTGCCGCAAAGATAGTGCGGGCTGCTTCCTTCACTTGCGCAAGGCCGGCCTTGTCTAGAAGCGTCGGCCTCTCCATCAGGTCGAAACCCCTGAACCGGTCCACGAGGAACTCATATGCTATGAACTCCTCGGAGTCGAACGACTTCAGCTGAGCCCCTATTAGCCTTCTTCTAGAAAGCTCGAAGGCCTCCTCGTCAATTCTTCCAGCCGCCGCATCGGCCACTGCAGCGAGGACTCTCTTCTTGAGCTCATCCGGCCTGTTCGTCGCCGCTACCAGGTTCATATAGCCGTACTCCTGCGAGTAGTGCTCGTCGTAAGAGAGGTTGTCGTCAATGATCCCCGCAGTATAAAGCGCATCGTTCAGCGCGGAGCTGGGCCCGAAGAGGGTCTCTGCAAGCACAGAGGCTGCCATCCGCCTCGATGCGGCATCATCTGAGAAGGCGGCAGGGTCGTCCTTGAAACCGAACCACATTATCGGCCTTGCGACGTCCATGTCGAGCCTTCCCTCCTCTTTTGCTACCTGCCTCTGCTCCGGCTTAAACTTCACTTCAACCTTCTGGCCGGGCTTTCCGCCCACCTTGGATTCCAGTATTGTGACAACGTCGAATACATCCTCCGGGTTAACGTCCCCAACTACTAGAAGCGTCATGTTGTCGGATGAATAGAATGCATCGTGCGCGGCATACAAGACCTCCGGGGTTATCTCCCCGATGCTTTCAGTGGTGCCTGCCGGGTCGATCGCAATCGGATGGTCCTTGTACATCAGGGCGAGAAGCGTCCTGTAGCCCATCCAGTCGGGGTCGTCCCTGGTCATCATTATCTCCTGCCTGATGATGTCCCTCTCGCTTTCTACCCCCAGGTCCGAGAAGACCGGCTTGTAGACGAGCTCGAACAGGAGCCCCAGGCATTCGTAGAAGTTCTCGTTCGTGCAGTAGAGGTATCCTGTGATATCGCTCGAGGTGAATGCGTTCGAGCTCGCCCCGAGCTCGGAGAACCTCTCCTCCATGTTCCCCTTCTCCTGCTCGAAGAGCTTATGCTCAAGGAAATGGGCAGTGCCGGGGGGAAGCTCGTACTCCTCCCGGTCAGCACCGAACCTGAAATCGGTGACCTCGGAGCCGAACCTCGTCGCAAGCACAGCATACTTCCTTACGAATCCCGGCTTTCTTATGACGGCAACCTCAAGGCCCGAAGGCAGCACTTTCGTCTCAGCCTTCTCCACAGGCTTTATATCCTTTCCCATCAGGCCCTGCCCCCTTTCTCGGCGCCTGTCGGCATCAGTTTGAATATGGTGTCGGGCTTCCAGCTTGAAGCCGCTTTAGCCACTTCGCCTGCCGTGCAGTCCATTATCCTCTGGCAGGCCTCCTCCAGGCCCAGGCGCCTTCCGTTCACTATCCCGGTCATCTCGCGGGAGTACATCGAAGGCGGGCTGTCGGCAGCCATCCTGATGCCGGTCACGAGGCTCTTCTTCGCGTCCGAGATCTCCTTCTCGGTGATGTCTCCATCTGCCATGGCGGCATGTTGCGCCAGCATGAGATCCGCTGCCCTTCCCGCCTTGGAATGCTCCACCCCCGCGAATGCGAATACAAGGCCCTTGGTCGGCTCGAGCTTCGATCCCACGCTGTAAGCTAGACCTTCCTTCTCCCTGATGTTCATGAAGAGCTTCGACTGGGGGAACTGGCCGAAGATGTGATTGGCGAGCGCATGGCGGGCATAGTCATCGTCAGCCCAGCGTGAGGCCCCCCTCCAGCCGATAACTAGCTTCGCCTGCATCGTGTCCGCAGCCTCCTCGATGGTCCTGGGGGCATCGGGCGCGCCTACGATGCTCGCCGCAGGGCCAGGGTCAGCTGACGGGACCATGGAGCTGCCGAATGCGCCAGATATGACCTCAAGCGCCTCAAGGGCCTCGAAATCGCCAACCGCGAAGATGTCGGCCCTTAGCTTGGGCATGATGTTCGACCACCAGGATGTGAGCGGCTCGGCACCGATGCTCTTCAGGAGCTCCTCGTCGCCGTATGCATGCACGCTGTATGGCTCGTCCTTGCACATGTTCGCCACGCAGCGGTATTCTGCCCAAGCGTCCTTGTCGTCTCTGATCGAGGCGATGTCGTTTATTACCCCCGCCTTCTCCTGGGACAGATAGTCAAGCCTTAGAAGGCCGCTCTTATCCAGGGCCGGCCTGAACATGACGTCAGAGAGCAGCTTCGCCAGATGCTCCAGAGGCTCCCTTCCCTCGCACCTGATATCCGGCATGTTTGCCGTGAAAGCCACAAGCCCCCTCTCCCCCCTGCGGGAGAAGGTCGAGCTGAGCGATGCCCCGTAGAGCATGTCCAGCCTCTTGTTCAGGTCGATGGTCTCAGGGTGCTCGCGTGTTCCCCTGGTGAGGACCGCGGGAAGTAGATTGAAGAATGTTGCTGTCTCGTCGTTTAGCGGGCAGTGCAGGTATATTTGCAGGTAAGAGGTCCTGAACTTCCTCGTAGGCCACAGGTGCACGGACAAACCGTCTCTTACCTTGAAGTCCTCGAACAGGTGCATGTGAAAACCTCCGTGCGCGTTTACTACCGGATGCATTACAATTCTATCATACTGGGCTCTAAGGTTCAGCCTAAGTCAGGAGGGGCAAGATGGGAGAGGACAAGGGTTGCGGCTGCTCATGCAGCTGCTGCGAGGGCGGGGATGCCGCGGAGAGGCTGATTTTCGTGGAGTATCTTTACTTGGACCTGGATGAATGCGGACGGTGCTCTGAGACCTACATCGCGCTTGGGGAGGCTTTAAAGGAGGCCGGCCCGGTTTTGGAGGCTTCAGGTGTGAAGGTCAGCCTTACGTCGACTAAAGTGGAGAGCAAGGAGCAGGCGATCGTGTTAAGGTTCCAGGCATCGCCCACCATAAGGATGAACGGCAGGGACATTTGCGAGACGGTCGATGAGACATGCTGCCAGGACTGCAGTAACCTTTGCGGGAATGACGTCACCTGCAGGGTATGGAACTTCAGGGGCCGCACGTTTAGTTCGGCGCCTAAGGCCCTGATAGTGGACGCGCTGCTCAAGGCAGCCTACTCTCCTGCGCCTTGCGATTCTTCAGATGAGAAGTTCACACTGCCTGAGAACTTAAGGAGGTTCTTCGAAGGCAGGCGATAGGCCAGATACGTGATCTCTGGTGATGCTGTTTTGGTTACTTCCACCCGCGGCATGCGAATGCTCCCCCTAGGGACAGTTCTTCCCGTCCTGTCCACCTCGGGGGAGCGTATTATTTCACCTTCTGGCCTCTACTTCCCTCTTTGCGTGTATTCGGTGTGAAGCAGCTCATGGGACTTGTGCCCCAGCGGCTCCACAAGGTAATCCCGGTACAGCTCGTTGACAGCGGGGTTCTCGTGAGACTTCCTTAGGGGCAGTCCCCTGTCCGCCTCATAGGTCCCGGCAATCCTCATCAGCCTTCTGCCGAGGTCTGTCCCGATGGGCTGGCCGCCGCCGCCTATGCAGCCTCCGGGGCATGCCATTATCTCTATGAAGTGCCACGGGGCCTTGCCGGACGCAACCAGGTCCATCACCTTCCTTGCGTTCTCCAGCGTGTGGGCCACGGCAAACCTGAGCTCGGCACCGGAAAGCGCCGCATAAGGGCCGTCTAGTTTCTCCGGAAGCTTGACGGAGAGCTCCTTAATCCCCTGCATACCCCTTATCTCAAGGAACTCCGGCACGCTTTGGAGCGCCTGGCCGGAGAGAAGCTCATAAACCGTCCTGAGAGCCGCCTCCATCACGCCCCCGGTGGCGCCGAATATGACGCCGGCGCCTGTCGAGATGCCGAATGGCGCATCATACTCCTCCGGTTCGATGGTGTTCAGGTCCAGGCCAGCTAGGCGGATCATCCTTGCGATCTCCCTTGTGGTCAGCACAGCGTCCACGTCCTTATAGCCTGAACTTGCCATCTCAGGCCTTTCACACTCGAACTTCTTCGCCGTGCAGGGCATCGCCGAGACGCTGTAGATGCTTGCAGGGTCTATACCGGCCTTGCTTGCATAGAATGTCTTGGCGAGAGCCCCGAACATCTGCTGGGGCGATTTGCAGGTCGACAGGTGCCCCAGATGATCGGGGTAATTGTGCTCGCAGAACTTTATCCATCCCGGGCTGCATGAAGTGACCATCGGAAGGAGCCCGCCGTCGAGCGCCCTTCTTATAAGCTCGGTCCCCTCCTCGATGATCGTAAGGTCCGCGGTGAAGTCAGTATCGAAGACCCTGTCGAAGCCGAGCCTTCTCAACGCAGCCACCATCTTGCCCGTTACCAGGGAGCCCGGCTCCATGCCGAACTCCTCGCCGAGCGCGACTCTAACCGCAGGGGCTGTCTGGATGACTACATGCCTTTTCGGGTCGTTTATTGCCCTGAGCACTTCGCCTGTAGAATCCCTTTCGCTGAGCGCCCCGGTCGGGCAGACCAGTATGCATTGCCCGCACATCGCGCATGCCGTGGAACCCATGGGCAGCTCGAACTCCGGCGCCACTACAGTGTCGAAACCCCTGCCCTGGGTGTTCACTACGCCTATGCCCTGAACCTTTGCGCAGACCGCCACGCATCTTCTGCAGAGGACGCACTTGTCAGGGTCCCTTACAAGGGAGAAAGTCGACCTGTCCGTCTCATGGTGCGACTTCTCCCCCTCATACCTTATCTCCCTTATGCCCATGTCCTGGGCCAGCTGCTGAAGCTCGCAGCCTCCGCTTCTTACGCATTTGAGGCAGTCGAAAGGGTGGTTGGAGATGATAAGCTCCAGTACCGTGCGCCTTGCCTCCCTGGCCAGCTGTGTGTTGGTCCTGACTACCATGCCCTCGGAGGCTTTCGTGGTGCAGCTGGTCTGAAGTCCCCTTGCCCCATCTATCTCCACAAGGCACACCCTGCATGCGCCTATCTCGTTTATGTCCTTAAGGTAGCATAGCGACGGTATCTTTATTCCTGCCTGCCTTGCCGCCTCTATCACCGTGGTGCCCTCCGGCACTGCCACTTTCCTGCCGTCGATGCTGAGGTTGACCATGTCGCAGACCCCCTTCCCTACTCCTTGACGTCGCACTGGAAGCATCTGGCAGCTTCCCGTATCGCGTCGTCAAGTGTGAATCCCAGTTCGACCTCGCTGAAGCACTGAGCCCTCTCAAAGGCCGGAAGCTCGGGCATCACCGCCCTTGGCGTAGGTTCCTCGATTACCTCTCCGATCAGCTTCCTTTCGACCGGGGCGTCGGCGTTCAGATGCCAGCTTCCGCCCAGCCTGCGGTCTATTGCCTTGGCTGCGTTCCTGCCTGAACCTATCGCGCCCACGACGGTCCAGGGTCCGGTGGCGCAGTCTCCTCCAGCATAGAGCCCATCTATGTTGGTCTCGCCGGTGACGGGGTCCGAAAGCACTATGCCCGATGAAGTCATCGCAAGCTCCGGCAGGCCGTCTGCGAATGCCCTGTCCGGGCTCTGTCCGATCGCCGCGAAAATGCTGTCGACATGAAGCACGAACGAGCCGCCCGTGGCCTTCGGCCTCCTCCTGCCGGATTTGTCGAACTCCCCGAGCCTCATCTCCTCGCAGGAAAGCGCGAGCTTGCCGTCAGCTTCCGCGATAGATGCAGGGGCTGCCAGGAAGTGGAACTTCACGCCCTCATCCATGGCGGCTTCGATCTCCGACTTCTCGGCGGGCATGTCAGCCATGAGCCTCCTGTAGACTATGTGCGCCTCTGCAGCGCCGGTCCTAAGCGCTGTCCGCGCGGCGTCGATCGCCGAGTTGCCGCCCCCGATTACTGCGACCCTCCTGCCGATTTTTACCTTCTTTCCCAGGGCGACGTCCCTTAGGAACCCTATTGCGGACATTACGCCCTTCGAGTCCTCCCCTGGGATTCCAAGCTTCTGCTCCACGTGCGCGCCCACTGCAACATATACCGCGTCGCACGTCTCTATCAGCGTCTTCAGGGATATGTCTGTCCCTACCCTTATGCCCAGCTCGATCTTAACCCCGAGGTCCGTCACGGACTTGATCTCATGCCTTAGCACTTCCTTGGGGAGCCTGTATGACGGTATGCCCACCGCCATCATGCCACCTGCCACGGGCAGCGACTCATAGATGGTAACGCTGTGGCCGGATAGTGCCAGGTAGTAAGCAGCAGTAAGCCCTGCAGGCCCGCTTCCTACGATGGCGACCCTCTTGCCGGTCTTCGCTATTAGCTGGACTGGCTTGGGATTTGCCATGTCGTAGTCTGCGGCGAAGCGCTTAAGAGCCCTTATGGCCAGAGGCTCGTCTGTATCGCGCCTTCTGCAGTGGCCCTCGCAGGGATGGTCGCATACCCTTCCGCATACAGCCGGGAAGGGGTTCGCCCTCTTAATAAGCTCCACTGCCTCGGCGAATCTCCGCTCCTTCATTAGCGCTATGTATCTTGGCACGTCGACATCCGCAGGGCAGCTGTTCTTGCAGGGTGCCTCGAAGAGGGCGGCGCAGACGGAAGCCTCGCAGCGCTTGTTCTCGATGTGGTCGACGTACTCGTGCCTGAAGTGCCTGATCGTTGATTCCACCGGGTTCGGGGCGGTCTGCCCCAGGCCGCAGAGCGAAGTCGCCTTGATCATGCCCCCCAGCTCCAGCAGAAGGTCAATATCGCCCTCGCGCCCCTTGCCCTTGGTTATCCTGTCTACTATCTCCAGCATCCTCTTGGTCCCTATCCTGCAAGGGGAGCACTTTCCGCATGATTCGTCCTGTATGAAGGAGAGGAAGAACTTCGCGAGGTCGACCATGCAGGTGTCCTCGTCCATGACGATGAGCCCTCCGGAGCCCATTATCGTGCCGAGCTCCTTCAGAGTCTCGTAGTCCACAGGCGTGTTCAGATACTGTGAGGGGATGCACCCGCCTGAAGGGCCTCCTGTCTGAGCGGCCTTGAACTTCCTGTCATCAGGGATGCCCCCGCCTATGTCGTAGATTATGTCACCGAGCGGCGTGCCCATCGGTATTTCCACCAGCCCGGTGTTCCTGATCTTGCCGGCAAGCGCGAAGACCTTCGTGCCCTTGCTCTTATCGGTGCCGATGGAGGCGAACCACTCCCAGCCCTTTAGTATTATCGGGGCCACATTGGCGTAAGTCTCAACGTTGTTCAGGACAGTCGGCCTGTCCCAAAGGCCCTTCTGAGCAGGAAACGGCGGCCTCGGCTTGGGCTCGCCTCTCCTTCCTTCGACGGAGGCAAGAAGGGCCGTCTCCTCGCCGCAGACGAAGGCACCTGCGCCCACCCTTATCTCAAGGTCGAAGCTGAACCCGCTGCCGAGTATGTCCTCTCCCAGCACGCCGGCCTTCCTGGCGTCTTCAATGGCTATGCCGAGATTCTTGACGGCAAGCGGGTACTCCGCCCTTACATATACATATCCATGCTTCGCACCTACTGCGTATGCCGCAATCGCCATTCCTTCTATCACCGAATGCGGGTCTCCCTCCAGCACGCTCCTGTCCATGAAAGCGCCCGGGTCGCCCTCGTCGGCATTGCAGACGACGTACTTGGAGTCGCCCTCCGCCTTGTAGGTGAACTCCCATTTCAGCCCAGTGAGGAACCCGGCGCCCCCCCTGCCTCTTAAGCCAGATCTCTTTACGTTTTCGATTACTTCGGCCGGGGAGAGCTCTTCGATGCACTTCTTAAGCGCCTTGTATCCGCCCCTTGCCATGTAGTCCTGGATGCTCAGCGGGTCAATGATTCCGCAGTTTCTGAGCACAATCCTGGTCTGCCTGCTGAAGAAGGGTATCTCGGAGACCGTGGCCTGCAAAGTATCCTCCTTGATGTCCCTTACCATCAGCCTTTCGACCGGTTTACCTTCTAGCAGGTGCCCATAGACGATCTCATAGCAGTCCTCGGGCTTGACCTTCTGATAGAAGAAGCCCCCCGGCTGGACCATCACTGAAGGTCCAAGTCCGCAGGGGCCCATGCATCCTGTTAAGGTCAGCTTCACTTCGCCGCCGAGGCCTGAGTTGGCTACCTCCGTCTCCAGCCTATCCTTCACTTCCTGGCATCCCGATGACAGACAGCCTGCGCCGCCGCAGACAAGTACCTCGTACTTATAGCCCGACATTTCTGGTACCTCCAATGCTTGTCGCTAGTTGTACTTCTCAAGAAGCGGCTTGATCTTGTCGGCCTTTAGCCTTCCATGAGTCTGGCCGTCGATGCTCACCACAGGGCCCAGGCCGCAAGCTCCCATGCACCTGACGACGTTAAGGCTGAACTTCCCGTCCTTTGAAGTCTCCCCGGCCTTTACTCCCAGTTCGCTCTGGATCTCCCCGAGGACCGAATCGGCTCCCCTTACATAGCATGCGGTCCCCAGGCAGACGCATACATCATGCTCGCCTTTGGGCTGCGTGCTGAAAAGCGTATAGAAGGAGACTACGCTGAACACGTCAGCTACAGGTATCTTAAGACCCTCTGCCACCTTCTTCTGCACTTCCATAGGCAGGTAGCCGATAAGCTCCTGCGCCTCGTGCAGGCACTGTATAAGAGACCCGCGCTTCTGGCTGTGCTTCGCGACTATCGTATCTAGCCCGTCCCACTGCTCTTTCGTGATCTTCTCCTTGCACTTGCATTCCTCGCAGGCCATTTACCATCCCTCCATATCTTTGCGGCCTAATAAGGCTGCTGTTGCTCATCGGATATATTTGTGCTATTTTTCACTTTTTCAAAGTGTATTATATCAGCGATTGCTAATTTCATCACAAATAATCGTTTATGTTCTTATATTAGTGCAAAATATCCCAATGTATTACAGGAGGTACAATCCTCCAGCATGCGGGAAAATGAAGAAGAAGGGGCAGCTTGAATGCCCCTTCTTCAGATAATTTCCGTTGAACCTATGCCTTATGCAGCGCGACTGCGATCTTTGCACCGACGGTTGCATTCGATTCGATCAACGCGGCGTTCGCCTTAAGCGACATGCCCTCGCTGTGCTTATGGATGTAGTCGAGAAGGAACGGGGTCACCTCGGCCTTGCTTACTCCATTCCTGCCTGCCTCCTCCATCGCGTCCTTCGTGATTCGATCGAATGAGGCTACATCCATCTCGGCATCCTCGGGGACGGGGTTTGTGACAAGCATCCCTCCCGGCGCCAGTGCCCAGCGGAACTTCGCGAACTTCGCCACCTCATCCGCCCCTGAGGCATTGAAATCGACTTTGAACTGGCTTCTGCGGATGTAGAACAGCGGCATCGAGTCGGTCTTGTATCCGATGATCGGCACAGACAGCGTCTCAAGGTACTCTACCGTCTTTGCCACGTCCAGAACGCTCTTGGGCCCGGAGCAGACAACTATGATGTCGTTTGCGGCGAGGGCCGGAAGGTCGGCGGATATGTCGAAGGTCTCCTCCGCGCCCCTGTGCACGCCCCCTATGCCGCCTGTCGCGAATACGCTAATGCCTGCCGCCCTTGCGATGGCAATGGTTGCGGCCACTGTGCATCCTGCAGTCTTCCTGTTTATCATTACCGCAGGTATGTCCTTAAGGGAAGCCTTCACCGACCCCGTGTCCAGGGCTACATGCTCCAGTTCCTCCTCTTCAAGCCCTATGTGGATCACGCCGTCAATGAGGCCGATTGTAGCGGGCACCGCCCCTGCCGCCCTTACCGACTGCTCCACCCTGTGGGCAACCTCAAGGTTGAATGGCCTGGGCAAGCCATGGCTTAATATCGTCGTCTCCAGCGCGCATATTGGTTGAGCTTCCTGAAGCGCCTGGGCTACCTCTGTGGAAAGAATGGTGTTTCGGCTGAAAAGCTCCAAGTCCATAGGGTACCTCCCTTTGTCGGCTGCGCCGCCTTCACAAATCAAGTATTATTAAAGCATATCGACGGTGATTAGGGCGATAATAATGTCCATTTCGCACGATTCGGCGGTGGCTTCCATGTTCAGCAGGTATGTCGACATAAGCACGGCGGTGAAAGACAGGATGGCGGTATGGCCCGGCGACCCTGAGGTGAGCGTCGCCCCGGCGGCCGAGGTCAAGACGCATGGCTACAAGGTGACCCGCATCAGCATGGGGACGCATGCCGGGACCCATATGGACTTTCCGGGGCATATCCTTGAAGGAAGCCTCAAACAGCCCGGCTTGTCTTCCATGATAGGCCCCTGTGAGGTTGTGCCTGCAGGCAAGCTGCCTGCATTGCTTTCGGAAGAATCCTTCCACCCTGAAAGGCTCATTGTAAAAGGCAAGATGCCTTCCGGCATATGCTTCGACAGGCTCGTCGCAGAGGGCCTAAGGCTTGTCGGCACCGAGGCGCAGAGCATAGACGAGGAAGGGAGCCTTGCCTGCCATAAGCTGCTTCTTAATGCGGGAGTAGTGATATTAGAGGGCCTTTGCCTGGAAGAAGCAGGGGAAGGGCTCTGCTTTCTTATCGCCCTCCCCCTGAAAATTGACACGGACGACGGGGCTCCGGCCAGAGCAGTGCTGGCCTACTAGTCCGCTTTCCTCTTTGCGGGCCTCGTAGTGCTCCTCGCACCCTGCCTGACTGGCTTCTTCCTTACAGAGAAGCCGAACCTTCCGAGCTTCTTGCCGAGAGCGTAGTAATGTCCGTGGGCATAGGCGAAAAGGCCGGCCTTCTCTAGGGCGAACCTTTCCTTGTCGTTTATCAGCGTCTGGTCCACCTGGACCGCAAGCACATCTGCGATGAACATCACATGCGAACCGAGGTTCATCTTCTGCCGCACCTTGCACTCAATGCTGACAGGGCACTCGGCGATCACAGGGGCCTTGACTTTAAGCGACTTGCCCTGAGTAAGCCCGGTCTTCGCCCACTTGTCCTCGTTTCTGCCCGATACGCAGCCGCAGTAGTCCGTCGCCCTTGCCTGCGCAAGCGAAGGGATGTTCACCGTGAACTCGCCCGTCTCCTCAATCAGGCCGTAAGAATGCCTGTCAGGTCGGACCGAAATCGACAACATCGGCGGATCCGAGTTTATCGTCCCGACCCATGAAAGCGTTATTATATTGGCCTTAGCCCCGGCTCCGGCCCCGATGCAAGTGACCATCACCGCAGGAAGCGGCCAGAGCATGGTCCCCGGTTTCCAGCTTGCCTTACCCATCTGTCTACCTCCGTGTTTAATCATGTGTGTTATATTTTACTCTAGCGGCGGCATAATAGCATTGCCCTCACATACCCGCCGTATTGGAAGTTTCGAGGTTTGCGATGAGAAGATGTCTCATGCTGCTGATAATCGCCGCCCTGTGCTCCTTTGCGCCAGAGGGCTGGTCGGCATTCGGAGCGGTACAGCAGTTAAGAATAGGAATAGTTGGCAAAGTGGCGGCATTCGACGGCTCCCGAAGGCCGACTTCCGCAGATGATCTCATACTCGCCATGGTATGCGATTCTCTCTATGCCTATTCGGGGTCTGAGGACACGATCACCCCGAGGCTTGCCTCAGGCTGGCCGACCTTCGACCAGAAATCGGGAACAGTGAAGGTGAGGTTGGCCGATGGGCTGGACCCGTACGGGAAGGGCAATCTGAGGCTGGACACCATAATGCCGGGGCTGACGGCCAGGATACCTGCCGATTCGGGCATTAAGGCATCTTACAGCGAGGCTGAATCTTCGATCACATTCACCATGAAGGAAGATATGAGCGCATTCTGGAGCATTTTCGCATTCGCCCCCCTATGGGCGGCAGGCCCAGGCGGGACAGTCGAGGGCGCAGGAAAACCTCCTTATGTAATCAAATCGGTTGATGAGGGTTCCTGCACGCTTTCACCCCTGATATCTGGAATCCCTGAGGTGAAAGTGACGGGCTACCCGGACGAGGCGGCCATGCTGGCATCGTACTCCCAGGGGCTTCTGGATTACGTTAAGACGGGCCTTCCCAAGCCGGCAGCCTCTGTAAGGGGCATAAGCTGGCAGTCCGACGCCCCTGCCGTGGTAACGCTAATACTTAACCCCAAATCAGCCGCCTTCTCTGATGTAAAAGCCCGCACATTGGCCCTTTCCAGCCTCGATATCCCCTACATGGTTCTAAGGGCCCTTCAGGGCAATGCCTCTGCCGCCAGGGGCATATACTTCGGCCAGGCTCCGCCCTCTTCAGCACAGGCCCAACCCGACCTTCTGTCAGGCAAGAAGGTCTCCATACTGGTCAGCACCACCGAGAGGTCCTCCCTTGAGATGCTGTCCGCCATGATGGTCGAATCCTGGCTTGAGAAGAAGGGTGCAGCCGTCAGCCTGATTATCCCAAAGACAGCAGCCGACCTGGCCTCCGCCAGGAAGGCGCAAGCATATGACGCCATGGTGGCTTCGATATGGCTTCAGCCAGCCTTCAGGGGACTCATCAGAGACGGCGGTAACGGGTACTTCTGGCCGTCTCCTGCAGTCTCTGCGAACAACGGGGACGTCAAGGCATGGCTGGATGAGATAAGCTGCCCTACCTCTTTTGATGCGCTCAAGTCTTCAGCCCAGAAGCTTGAGGCTTACCTGGTGTCCAATCTTGTGGCAATCCCGCTTATAAGGCCCGTGGTCTCTGAGATCTACAGGCCGGAGGCATTTGGCCCTACCAAAGCATCCCCGGGAAGTCCCATCCTTCAGTCTCTGAGGGACCTATCAACCATCACATTGCCGTAGATGCCTACAGCTTATAAGTCAAATAGGCTTGGAAGCTGCTGCTTCTTCTTTCTCGTGCGCTTCTTCCCCTCGCCTTCGGCAGCTTGCTCAGTTGAGGCTGCCTCAACAGGCTCAGTTTCCTCAGTAGGCATGGAAGCAGCGGGCTCGGCCTGTTTTGCATCCTGGTCCTTGTCCGATGCTGCGGTTTCAATCGGTTCGGCTGCCTGAGGCGCTTCCTTCTCATTGAAAGGACCTTCGGTGACGGCTTCGGCAACTGGCTCTTCCTCAATGACGATGCCGGCTGCAGCCTTATCCCGCCTTCTGTAAGCCCTCTTAGCTGGTTTAGTCTTATCCTTATTGGCTGTAACGGAGACTGCTTCCTCTGTCAGAGGAGGCTGCTGCTCAAGCTTGTCCAGCCTCTCCATGATGCGCTTTATCTTGGCGCTCTCCTTCAGCTGCTCCGCAGCCCTCTGGATCATCTCGATGATGAGGGTGCCGTCGTCGTGGCTCAGGCTATAGTAAACCCACTGACCCCGTCTATCAGATTCCAGAAGGCCTGCGTTCCTTAGTATCGAAAGATACCTCGACACTGTAGGCTGCGGCGTCTTCATTGCCTCCTGCAGATGGCTCACGCATACCGCCCCTCTTATGGAAAGCACGGAAAGTATCGTCATCCTCGGCTCATCAGCCATCGCCCTTAAAGCCCTGACAAGGTTCTTCATGCGGCACCTCGTTATCTATCCATATATTCATATATTATATTACATTTTCTTCGCAATTCCTCCTTCCACAAAGAAAAACCGGAGGATGGCGTCCTCCGGTTATCATATTCGCTTATCCTTATATGCAATATTTTATATTTGCTCCACCTAAATATATCATTTCATCGTCACTTCGAATACTGAGAATCTGGAGTCGGTCTTTGCCCTGCCCGACTTGACCGTTGTCCTCCCGCCGATGACAGGGGCATACTCCCCCTCAGGCACCTCCACCGCCGCCTCCTGCCTGCCGCGCCCTACGTTGAACACGCCATAAAGCCTCCTGTTGCCAAGCTCATGGAAGGCGACGATGCAATCCTCGTCATTGTCCTCAGCCACCTCGAAGAAGCTTGAATCGGTAAAATGCGGCAGCTTCTTCATGGCAGCAAGCATCCTGATAAGCTCCACGTGCGCGGCATCGGTCCTGGACCAGTCTATGGGCTCCTTCTCGAATAGGCTCGGCCTATGGTCCGTAAGGGTCTCGTCCCCCATGTAGACGAGGGCTGCGCCTTTGTTGAAGAAAGTGAACGCGGTCCAGGCTTCAAGCACCCCCCTGTCCTTGAATAGCGCACCTGGCCTCTCGAAGTCATGGTTTCCGATGAACCTCAGCTTAACGTAGTTTTCAGGATATATGGCCTCCTGGAATCTAAGCGCCTGCTTATAGGCTTTCAGGCTTCCCTTGCGATAGGCGTAGTCATGGAACCTGTCGTGAATGTCGTACTCGTAGCAGATATCGAAGGCGTCGTAAAGCTCGCTGTCGCTGTGCGCTCTGAAGCCCTGCCTTCTCAGCTGCCTTATGAAGTCCGCATGCACAGACTCCGCAAGCCATATGGCACCAGGCCTTACCGCAGAGACCGCCCGTCTTGCCTTCATCCAGAACGCCTTGGGCACCAGCGAGGCTACGTCGCACCTGAAGCCGTCGAAGCCGAACTCAGCCCACCTAACCAGGTTTCCGATGAGCTCCTCCTCCAGACCGCTCCCGCCCTTCTCGTAGTCGAGGTCAATTACGTCCCACCAGTCGCCTACCTTGTTGCCGGGCTTCCCCCCCTTATCGTAGAACCACTCAGGATGCCTGGCGAAAAGGTCAGAATCGGGTGATGTATGATTGTAGACGACATCCATCAGCACTTTCATGCCGAGCGAATGGGCCTTCTCCAGAAGCCTCTTCAATTGCTGCTGCGTCCCGTAGCCGGGATCTATAGCCCGATAGTCCCTTATCGCATACGGCGAGCCGTATGTACCCTTCCGGTTCTTTACGCCGATCGGATGGATGGGCAGAAGGTGCACTATGTCAGACCCCAACGATTTGATCCTCGGAAGGTCCGCGGTCACGGAATCGAAGGTCCCATCCTGCGAGTAATCCCTGACGAAGACCTGATAAATCAGGGCGCCTCTGAGCTCGGATCTTGTATCGGCTGCCATGTCCGCCTCCTGAATAAGCCTTACGGCTGGATAAATATAGGATACAGCGGCTTTGCGTAATAAAAAAGGGTGGATGGTT
>CAZHKX010000007.1:0-32645 GCA_964532805.1 uncultured Clostridia bacterium | reverse complement strand
TAATCATCTTTGATAATCGCGATTGGGGTGGTTTAATGAGTAGCCTCGATTTGTCAGGCCATCTTACCATTAGTGACGTAGTTGACGTAGCGAGGGCCGGCCGGCGCGTGTCGCTCTCCAAGGATGCCCTTGCGAGGATAACCAAGGCCCGCGGCCTTATTGAGCAGCTGGTCCGGGAGCGCAAGCTCGTCTACGGGGTGACGACGGGCTTCGGCAAGTTCGCAAGCGTCGCAATATCGGCCGAGGACACTAAGAGGCTGCAGAGGAACCTGATAGTATCCCATGCCACGGGCGTGGGCGAACCGCTTCCGCCCGACCAGGCGAGGGCGGTCCTTCTTTTAAGGGCGAACGCGCTTTCCCGGGGCCACTCGGGCGCAAGGCCGGAGCTCATACAGACCCTCATAGACATGCTGAACAAGGACGTCCTGCCGGTGATACCCTCCAAAGGCTCCCTAGGGGCCAGCGGGGATCTGGCGCCTCTTGCCCACATGGCCCTTACGATAATCGGAGAGGGCGAGGCGACCTACAAGGGAAAGAGGATGCCATCCTCGGAGGCCATGGCGAAAGCGGGCATAAAGCCGGTAGAGCTCATGGAGAAGGAGGGCCTGGCCCTAATAAACGGCACGCCCGTGATGACTGCCATCGCGGCCCTTGCCCTATACGATGCCCAGATACTCCTTAAGACCGCCGACATAGCAGCCTCCATGACGCTTGAGGCAATGAACGGCATCAGCGACGCCTTCGACCTTAGGGTGAGCCACACAAGGCCCCATCCAGGCCAGGCGGTCGTCGCCGAGAACATCGGAAGGATCACCAAGGGAAGCTCGATGGTCGTCTGCGGCACGTCGGAGAAGGTGCAGGACCCTTACTCGCTAAGATGCGCCCCGCAGGTGCATGGCGCATCCAGGGATGCCTTCTCGCACATCTGGAAGACCGTATCAATCGAGGTCAACTCCGTGACCGACAACCCCCTCGTCTTCCCGGACGACGGGGATGTGATCTCAGCCGGCAACTTCCACGGCCAGCCAGTGGCCCTGGTCATGGACTACCTGAAGATAGCGGCATCAGAGCTGGCAGACATATCCGAAAGGCGCATAGAGCAGATGGTGAACCCCAGCCTTTCGAAGCTCCCGGCCTTTCTCACCGAGCACGGGGGCTTGAACTCGGGCCTTATGATAACCCAGTATGTTGCGGCATCCCTCGTATCGGAGAACAAGGTGCTGTGCCATCCTGCCAGCGTGGACTCCATCCCGACTTCGGCGAACCAGGAGGACCACGTCAGCATGGGCTCCATAGCCGCAAGGCAGGCGATGGAGATAATCGGCAATGTAAGAAACGTGCTGGCTATAGAGCTCATCTGCGCGGCGCAGGCCCTGGACATGAGAGGCTGCGACGGGAGGATGGGGAAAGGCACTCAGGCCGCATACAAGGTCGTAAGAAGCGCGGTCGGCACCCTTCATGAGGACAGGGTCATGTACAGGGACCTGGAGAAGATGGTTGCCCTAGTCGAGGACGGGACGCTGGCCGACGTGGTGGAAAGCGTGGTAGGCGAGCTTTAAAGCGAGGAGGTGCGAGCATGGGCGAGGATGGACATAGCTTCAGGATAGATGGCCCGCTTCCCGAGGCCCCGGCCTTCGAGCCGGGCATAAGGAGGGCGCCGGACAGGGGCTTCAGGCTGACCCCCGCGCAGACGGAGACGGCGCTGAAAAACGCGCTCAGGTACGTGCCCGAGCAGCATCATGCCGCGCTTGCTCCGGAGTTTCTGGAGGAGCTTGTGACAAGGGGCAGGATCTACGCCTACAGGTACAGGCCTAATGGCCGCATCAAGGGCCTGCCGGTCGAAAGCTATAAGGGCAGGTGCCTGGCCGGCAAGGCCTTCCAGGTCATGATAGACAACAACCTGGACTTCGAGGTGGCCCTTTACCCGTATGAACTCGTCACCTACGGCGAGACGGGCTCCGTCTGCCAGAACTGGCTTCAGTACAGGCTTATTAAGAGGTATTTAGAGGAGCTGACAGAGGAGCAGACGCTTGTGGTGGAGTCCGGCCACCCTCTGGGACTCTTCCCTTCAAAGCCCGACGCCCCCAGGGTCATCATCACGAACGCCCTTATGGTGGGGATGTTCGACAACATGAGGGACTGGGAGGTCGCAGAGCAGATGGGCGTGGCCAATTACGGCCAGATGACTGCCGGAGGCTGGATGTACATCGGCCCCCAGGGCATAGTGCACGGCACATTCAACACGATACTGAACGCCGGAAGGGCGAAGCTTGGCGTTGCGAAGGAGGGAGACCTTGCGGGGTTCCTCTTCGTATCCTCAGGGCTCGGCGGGATGAGCGGCGCGCAGCCCAAGGCGGCGGAGATAGCAGGCGCCGTGGCGATAATCGCCGAAGTAGACGAGTCCAGGATCATAACAAGGCATTCGCAGGGCTGGGTGAGCGCCGTGGCCGATACGCCCTCCAGGGCCTTCGAGCTCGCCGAGGAGTATATGGCGAAGCGCGAGCCCATGTCCATCGCCTTCCACGGCAACATCGTGGACCTTCTCAGATACGCCGCCGACAACGGCAGGCGGATTGACCTGCTGTCCGACCAGACCTCCTGCCACAACGCGTATGACGGAGGCTATTGCCCGCAGGGGGTGAGCTTCGCGGAGCGCACGAGGCTACTTGCCGAGGACAGGAGGCTCTTCACCGAGCTCGTGGACAGGAGCCTTAAGGAGCACTTCGAGTGCATAAAGGCGCTTGTCGCAAGGGGGACGTACTTCTTCGACTACGGCAACTCCTTCATGAAGGCAGTATATGATGCAGGGGTAAGCGAGATATCCAGAAACGGGGTGGACGAGAAGGACGGCTTCATATTCCCCTCGTACGTAGAGGATATAATGGGCCCCATGCTCTTCGACTACGGCTACGGGCCGTTTAGGTGGGTATGCCTATCAGGAAGCGAGGAGGATCTCAGGAGGACCGACCGCGCGGCGATGGAGTGCATCGACCCTTCGAAGAGGGGGCAGGACAGGGACAACTACATCTGGATCAGAGACGCCGGGAAGAACAGGCTCGTGGTCGGCACCAAGGCCAGGATACTCTATCAGGACGCCGAGGGCAGGAAGAGCATAGCGCTCAAGTTCAACGAGCTTGTCAGAGACGGCGAGGTGGGTCCGATAATGCTGGGCAGGGACCATCACGACACGGGAGGCACGGACTCTCCGTTCAGGGAGACTGCCAATATCAAGGACGGAAGCAATGTGATGGCCGACATGGCGACGCAGTGCTTCGCCGGGAACGCGGCTAGGGGCATGAGCCTCGTCGCCCTTCACAACGGCGGCGGAGTCGGAATCGGCAAGTCTATAAACGGCGGCTTCGGCCTCGTCCTCGACGGAAGCGAGAGGGTGGACAGGATAATCGAATCGGCGATGATGTGGGACGTGATGGGCGGCGTCGCAAGGAGGGCATGGGCCAGAAACCCTGCCTCCATAGAGACGTCGCGCGCTTATAACGAGAAATACGCCGGCAGTGGCCACATAACCATACCGTCCGTCGCTGACGGCAATCTGGTGGCCAGGCTGGTCAGGGAGAGGTTAGGTAACTGATGGCGAAAGAAGAGGCGGGACACGTACACGGGCCGGGCTGCGGGCATCCTGCGCACGGCGAACCTGGGCATGTACACGATGAGGGATGTTCGCACAGCCATCCAGACGAGGGATGCGGATGCCATGAACATAAGCATGAGCACAGTCACGGGCATGCGACGGGCGCAGGTGAGGGGCATGTACACGGGCCGGGCTGCGGGCACGCCGATCACGGGGAACCTGGGCATATACATGATGAGAGCTGCTCGCACGGCAAAGCCGGAAGCGGAAAGCCCTTCGACCTTCTTATACTGAACATCGGCGCCATAGCCACCCCGAAGGGGGAGAGCGCACTGAGCGGGTCGGCCCAGGCGGCAGTAGAGATAAGAAGGGATGCCTGGATCGGCATAAAGGACGGGAAGATAGCGGAGATCGGCGGCATGAAGGATGGAAGGGGCAAGGCCGAGGACTTCGCCGACGACATACTGGATGCGACGGGCCTTCTGGTCACGCCGGGGCTGATTGACGCCCACACCCATCTGGCATTCGGCGGCTGGAGGCATAAGGAGCTGGCATTAAAGCTCAAGGGCGTACCTTATCTCGAGATTCTGAGAAACGGCGGCGGCATATTAAGCACCGTAAGGGCGACCCGCGCGGCATCCTTGGACCAGCTTGTCGAGAAGGGCCTTTGGGTCCTGGACCAGATGCTGGCCCATGGGACCACCACCGTGGAGGCGAAAAGCGGCTACGGGCTCACGGTCGAAGACGAGTTGAAGCAGCTGGAAGCCATAGCGATAATGGCGGAGAACCACGATGTAGGCATAGTGCCGACGCTCATGGGCGCGCATGCGGTACCCGAGGAGTACATAGATAACCGTGAGGCCTACATAAGGCTAATCGTGGACGAGATGATACCCAAAGCGGCGGCATCGGGGCTTGCAGCCTACTGCGACGCCTTCTGCGAGAAAGGCGCGTTCACCCCGGACGAGACGAGGGCGGTTCTCGAAGCGGCGAGGGCTTACGGCCTGGGCATCAAGGTGCACGCCGATGAGATCCACGACACCGGCGGGGCCAAGCTCGCCTCCGAGATGGGAGCGGCATCGGCAGAGCATCTCATAAAGGCGAACGACGAGGGGCTTCAGCTCATGGCTGAGAGGGGGACGATCGCTGTCCTCCTTCCATGCACCTCCTTCTACCTGGGCGAGGACTTCGCGAGAGCAAGGCTGATGATCGAGCTCGGGATACCTGTGGCGATCGCCACCGACTTCAACCCGGGCTCATCGCCCAACCTTAACCTGCAGATGGCAATGACGCTGGGATGCCTCAGGTACAGGATGAGCCCCGAGGAGGTCCTCACGGCGGTGACTCTGAATGCGGCGGCTGCAATCGGCATGGCCGGGGAGGCGGGGAGCATAGAGCCGGGCAAGGCGGCGGACCTCGTCATCTGGGAGGCGCCCGACCTGGATTACCTTCTTTACAGGTACGGCAGCAACATGGCGAGCATAGTGGTAAAAGGCGGAAAGGTCCATGGCGGGGACCATGGGCAATCCCACTAACCTATTGGGGGTATCGAATTGAAGAAGCTTGTTGAGATGAGCGTGGCGGACTTCCTGGAGCAGCTATCCTCGGATTGCCCGACTCCGGGCGGAGGAAGCGTCGCCGCACTTCAGGGTGCAAGCGGCGCGGCCCTTATCGAGATGGTCGCAAGGCTCACCATCGGCAGGGAGAAGTTCATGGAGCACGAGGAGCTCATGAAGGCCGCGCTGGTGGATGCCTATAGGCTCAGAATCGAGCTCACCGACCTGATCGACATGGACACGGAGTCGTATAACAACGTCACATCCGCATACAGGCTGCCGAAGCTCACCGAGGAGGAGAAGGCGATACGGGCCACCGCGATACAGGATGCGCTGAAGATGGCCACGAACATACCGGCCGAGACGATGGAGAAGGCAGATAGGGCCCTCGACATCGCGGAGAGCATCAAGGGTAAGGTGAACCCCAACTGCGCAAGCGACCTCGAAGTCGCCGTTCTGAGCCTCAAGGCGGCCTCCATGGGCGCGTGGCAGAACGTGCTTACGAATCTATGCGGCATCAAGGATGCGGACTTCGTTGAGCGCACCCGGGAAAGGTGCGCCACGTGTTCGAAGATACCGCGGTGAGCCCTGGCAGAAGCATCCTAAGCAGGTAAGCGAAGTGGTCAGCCCGCCGGAGACGCCGACGGGCTTCGGACTTTTCCGGCGCAAATATTTCTTCCTGAATCGCTTGGAACACATTGACAGTCGTTGTAGCCGGGTACTATATTGAAGGTGATATATCACCGATGCACCATCAATATATCCCGAATTCCAATGACGGAAACGAGGGATAACATGGAATACGGTTCGCTCAGCGAAAAAGCCTACCACCTGGTAAAAGACATGATACTCGCCTGCGAGAAGGGCCAGTACCTAAGCATGAGGGATGTGGCCTCGCAGATAGGCATGAGCTACACGCCGGTGAGGGAGGCCTTCCAGCGCCTGAAGAACGAAGGATTGCTGGACCTTGAGCCCAATGTGGGCTTCTTCGTCCCGAGGCTGGACATCTCTGAGCTTGTGAAAATATACGAGGCGAGGGAATGCATTGAGAAGTTCGTGCTGGACAAGGCATTCGACAACCTGCGCCCTGCAGACATCAAGGAACTGAAGGATGCCGTCGAGGAGCAGAAGAAATGCCTTGCGGCCGAGGATATAAGGGGATACCTGAAAGAGGACGAGAGGTTCCATATGGTCTTCTTCAAGGCGTGCAACAACCCCTACCTGACGGAGCTGGTTAGGTCCATCAGGGCGAAGTATCTGGTCTGCTCGAAGAAGATCAGGCACGGAAGCGACGTCGCCATCGAAGAGCATCTCAGCATGATAGAGCTCATAGAAAAGGGCGACAAGGAGAAGGCGGCGGCCCTCATGCAGTTTCATGTTACGCACGCGAAGCAGCGCATGATGGAAGGCTACATCTCCTATAGCGGTTAGCGGAACAGATCCGCCCCTTTCGACGGCTTTGACTTGCTGCCCCGAGGCGATGCCCGGGGCTTATGATACGGAGAATACGAAGAATCAGCGCAACTTACCCTAAAGATAGATTTTCCGTAAGCGGTAGACGTCGAAAGGGGATGCCAGGCACATGATTCACGTCCGTACCAGGATAGAAAGGCCATCAAGGGAGATAATCGAGGCTTACAGGCAGATTCCGTCAGCGACCATCCACGAGGCCGGAGGCCGCAAGGGCTTCATCGATCCGGCCATCAGGCCCATAAACAGAGGAATGAGGATATGCGGACCCGCGTTCACTGTGCTTTGCGCACCGGGTGACAACCTTATGCTTCATAAGGCGCTCGAGAAGGCGAAGCCGGGCGACATAATTGTCGCCTCGGTGGGCGGAGGGTATGAATACGGCTACTTCGGCGGCCTTATGGCGGTATCGGCCATGGCGCGCAAGGTAGGCGGCCTTGCCATAGACGGCTGCATCAGAGACTCCGAAGAGATAATCCACATGGGCTTCAGCATCTTCAGCAGGGGATTTGCGACGTATTCGAGCTAGGAGGATGCACTCTCCATGTCTACGCGCTTCCGGGCCACGCAGATGGCAACGTGATACTGCAGGATAAGGCGAACGGCCTCATATTCGCGTCCGACATCTACGGCTGCACCAGGGCAGGCTCCGCAGACAACGTGAACATCTCCGGAGTCAGGGTCGACCTCCTGCTCTCGCTATCGCAGCAGGTCTACTCCGCCTACAAGAAGGACGGCGGCAAGACCATGATGCTATTCACAGGGCATGACGAGACGCCTCTTGGCGACAACAACCTCAAGCTGTTCGAAGCGGCCCTACAGCAGGTAATCGACAAGGGCGAGGCAGGGTGCTCGCCGACGCTTCGCGGCAACAACGACGCTCCCAACAGCAGGACCACCATAATCGGCGACAAGTGGAAGGACGGCACGAACTGGATAGCCCTGAAGCTGGCAGGCGTGATGGGCGATGCCACGGAGTATCTGACCTCGGCTCCCATCAACTACAACGGCGCCGAAGGGTACAGGAAGTACTCCGTTCTCAGCAACATCGAGTTCAACGGCGGCGAGCTGGTGGGAGTGACAGTCAGCTGGGGCGCGGCCCCCGCGGAGTTCAAGTGGGCCGGAGCGGCCAAGAAGGTCACCAGGTCCATGGCGAACCTCTTCGACCCCTGGACATACGACTATGTTGTCAAAGTGCCCGCTTCGGTAAGCAAGATAGGCGTCATCCCGACCTCCATGTCGACCAAAATAACCTCGATGAAGCTGAACGGCAAGGCTATTGCCAGCAGGTCCCTCACCGAGATTGAGGTCAAGGACGGAAGCGTCATAACCATTGAAGTGGTAGCCCCTGACTGGGTGACTACAAGCACCTATACGTTCACCGTAGTGAAAGTCTAGATCCCCAACCCCCGATCCCTCCTCAGGGCAAGCCGCGGCGGAGCGATCCGGCGCGGCCTGCCTTCTTATATGGCGGATTCTGGCGAGCATTCTAATTGACTTAGGAAATACCTGATGCTAATGTTTAACCGTAGAAAATTTAACTGGTGACTGCCTTCTTTGAAGGGAGCTGCTAACATGAGGTATAACACAAGGCCTACGCTGAGGGATGTGGCTGCCGCGGCAGGCACCTCGATTGCCACGGCCTCCAATGTGATAAGCGGCAAGAAGACCAAGTTCGTCAGCGACCGCCTTAAAAGGAAGGTCCTTGAAGCCGCCGAGAAGCTGAACTACTCGCCCACCCAGCTGGCAAGGGCCGTATACGGCAAGAGAAGGCACATCATTGCCGTGCTAGTGCCGGAGCTTCACAATGCAGTGCTTATGAGGATGATGCAGGGCGCTCAGAGCGTGGCCTCCGACAGGGGCTACCTTATACTCATATGCAGCACGCTAAGAGACCCGGCCAAGGAGGAGGGCTACATCCACAGCCTCATGGCTGAAGGAGTGGACGGCTTTCTAATTGCAGTCACCCTTGCCGGGACCGAGTCCGTGCAGAAGCTTCAGATGCTGGACATCCCTTATGTAGTGCTGGACAAGGAATTCCCCTCGGTCTTCCCTTATGACTCTGTGGGCTACAATGAGGAGCAGGCAGTCTCCCTGGCAGTCAGGCACCTGTATGACATGGGCCACAGGCAGATCGGCTACATGGGCTACGCGACGGAGGACATGGCAAAAAGGAACGACTCCTTCAGGAGGGTCTGCCGCGACCTGAAGCTTGAGGACAAGGACTGCCCCGTAAACCTGGGCCTTCTTAGCGTGGGCGAGGGCGAGCGCCTGCTTGGCACATGCATCGACTACTCGAGGTGCAGCGCCCTTGTCATAGGATCCCACCTTGTAGGCGAGGACGTGATCAGGGCCATGCGGAAGAAGGGGGTCTTGGTGCCCGAGGATATATCGGTGGTCGTGATAGGCAACCCCATATGGACCGACATGGCAGGGCCGGGCTTCACCGCCGTCGAGCTTCCCCATCCGGAGATGGGAGCTGTCGGCATGTCCATGCTTATAGACAGGATTGAGGGGTCGAAAAAGCCCAAACGCAGCGTGAAGCTGGACTGCAGCCTGGTCGTGAGGGCCTCGGTGAGGGATGTAAACGGTAAGGTAGAGGAGAATGAATGAAAGAGCCGGAGGCATCAACCTCCGGCTTCAAAGTCTTGATGAGCAATAGATGCTACTTGGCGTTGTACTTCTCCTCTTTCTCCAGAAGCTCCTCGATGTAAGCCATCGCCCTGCTTCGCCCCTCCGGCGACAGCCTTCCCATCAGATAAGCGGCATCCTTCTCGCCATCGGTTGCCGAGCCATCTACGCATGCGGGCCTGGAATCCATGCCAGCAAGGCAATCCAAGGTGACCCCCAGCTCCCTTGACAGCTGCAGGAGAATCTGAAAGGTCGGTGTGTTCGCGCCAGATTCGTAATTCGAGACGGCTTGCTTGGAAAGGCCTAGCCTTGAAGCCAGCACCTGTTGAGAAAGGCCCCTTGAAAGCCGCACCTGTCTGAGCCTTACCTTGAAATCCATAGCAAACCTCCTTGTTATTAATCTGAACCATGGCATTGTTTAAGGCAAGTAAAGAAATGCTTTACCGCAGTTGACAGTAAAGCAGGGCTTTACTATGCTAGAAATCAATGTATCAAGTTCCAAAGTAAGGTGATGCAGATGAGCTTGGCGGAGAAGATTAGAGCAGCCAGGACGGCGAACGGGCTGACGCTGGACCAGCTTGGAGCCATGATAGGCAGGTCCAAGCAGTACATGTACCAGCTGGAGGCGGGGAAAGTCAGGCTATCTTACCGGACTGCGGTCCTCATTGCGAAGGCGCTCGGCAAGAAGCCAGACGACCTGTTCTACGAGTAGGGGCATGTGCCCAGCATGCGATTCACTTCAGAGCTTTTGCTAGCTCCTTCTTGGCATCCTTATGGACGAGCACGACAATGTGCGCCTTCGCCCTTGAAAACGACGTGTAGTTTATGGAAGACCTGAATCCCGTCTCGTCATCGAACTTCGTCACATCGGCGACTATCACGGCCTTAGACTCCAGCCCCTTGAAGGACTGTATGGTTGCAAGCTTCACCTTCCCCTTAGCACCGGAAAGCCCTGTGAAGCCGTCTATCATCATATAGCTGCAGATGCCGTCAAGCATCGACAGGTCATGGAAGCATCCGTCCTGCATCCTCTTACCCTTGTGGGAGAGGACGACAATGTCATCCTGGGCGATGCCCTTCTTGATGAGGTCCCTCAGCGCCTCGGCCAGGAGCCTCCTCTGGTCCGCCGGATTCTCATAGAATCTGACCTCCACGCCGATGCCCTCCACGGGGAAGGGCTCGCCTGTGTCGATGCCGGTCACCCTCCTCACGAACTCAGCGATCCTCCTTGTGTTCCGGCAGTTGTCCGTAAGGGTGAACGAGGCGAAGCCGTAGTCATCCCTAAGCATGCCTAGCGACCTGTCAAGCTCCGCCTTCCCACCAGGGGAGAAGATGTTCTGCCGTACATCGTAGAAAATGGCAGCCCTTCCCTTCGGCAGGCCGCCTTTCAGGAGCTGGTCGAAGCAGAGCAGCATGCATTCGTTAAGTATATCCTGGGCCTCGTCGACTATCAGGGCGTCATATCTGAGCTCCTCCGGTATTCCGCCCATGTTGATGAAGGCTTCGGGCAGATCCTGCCGGTAAAACCGGTTCGCCTGCACAGAATCAGAGGGGACGGGGAAGTCGCCCTTGGGATAGACGTGCCTGTAAAGGAAGTTGTCGACATTGTCGTACGTGACTCCTGCCAATGGATAGTTCGCCTCAAGGTGCATCTTCAGCAGCTTGTTGAAGCACAGGAACAGCACGGAGCCGCCCTCGGAGGAGATCCTCCTTGCCTGCTCCGCGGCCACGATGGTCTTACCCGAGCCGGCCACGCCGCTGACTAGAAGCCTCTTGTTGTCTTGAAGCTTCATCAGCACCTTGAGCTGCCCGGCAGTGGCCCTGTTGAGCCCTTGTTCCACATCATCGAGCCTGTCTTTAAGGCTCGGGAGGTAGCCGAAGTCTCCGGCCAGGTATCTGACTATCGAATCGGCATCTATCGAGCTTTCTATCTGTGTACCCGCCACCCCGTTCATTTCTATGCATTGCATCGCCGCGCGCTTATAGCATGCCTCAATGAACGGGTCCAGCTCGTCTAAGCTCTTGCGCTTGTCGAATGTAAGCTCTTCGTCGACGTCTGCTCCCTTGAACGTGAAGGGCTGGTCGGGGAAGATGACCCCCCAGGCGAACTGCACGTCAGAAAGAGGATGCACGGTGAAGCGCCGCCTGTACTTCTCGCGAAGCGCATGCATGTTGTCCTTGGCCTGCTTGTAGGGCCCGTCGCCACCGAAGTGCCTCTCGCCGAGGTGGTCGGTGTAGAACCATTCGCGGCCCTCGCGGCTTATGTAGCCGCCCTTAAGCTCAAGGCAGAGGATCCCTCTCTTCGAGATGAGGACATAGTCTATCTCCCTCTGGCCCTTCATGTCGAATGCGAGGGAGTGGAGCACATAGCCATCGAAGGAGCATCCCTTAAGATAGGAGAAGAACCTCCTCTCCCCTTCCGAGCAGTGGATGCCCTCGTCGATTTCGGGCGGCAGCATCACAGGCATGGCGTACCTCCGTGATTTGATTGCCTTCCATAGCATCGTTCTGCCATCTTCCTACTATTCCGAATATTCCACGCCCCTTTGTCCCTTACCTGCAACCGTCCTGCTGGAAGGGGTGAAATCGGGCACGTTTTCTGATATACATAATGATAGGAAACGGGGGTGGGGAGATGCCGAAGAAGGGCAAGCCCGCACAGAAGCCGACTGTCTTGGCGGACCTTCTGGCGCTGGTCCTGATCACTGCAGCGGGAGGGCTCATGCACTTCGCCTGGGAGAAAGCCGGAGGAATCGGCGCGCTCAGGTGGACCGCGGTCCTTCTCCCCGTCAACGAGAGCAACTGGGAGCATGCGAAGATGGCTGCCTGGCCGCTTCTCGCCTGGTCCCTCGCGATACTCCTTAAGGGCGGCTTCGTAAAGCTCAGAGGCTGGCTCATGCCCGCCGCCATCTGCATATGGAGCGCCTACCTGGTAATGTTCGCTGTCCACTCGGCGATGCCGGCGGCCTTCGGCGAGCTGGGATTCATCCAGTATATCGGCTCGTTCGCCCTGGGCATAGCGCACGGCATCATGGCCTTCAGGGTGTCTTACAGGTCAAGCGGCGCGGCAAACTGGTGGTTCCTGGGCCTTCTGCTTCTTGCCGCGATGTTCGCCATGCTAATCGCCTTCACCTATTACCCTCCCCGCATCCCGCTGTTCATGGACTCCGCGACGGGCCTGTACGGCATACTTGATTGAGGCGGGGATTAAGGAGCTGTTCTATTGTCGCCATCAACTGGCCCTTCAGGGGGCGCCAAGACCAATAAATGGGTTCTGCTTGGACTTTGTTCCCTGGCCAACTTCCTCGTCTACTTCCACAGGGTGACCCCGGCCGTCATGGTCAACGAGCTGATGGCCGAGTTCGGCGGCACCGCCGCACTCATCGGAGTGCTCTCATCGACCTACTTTTACGCCTACACGGCGATGCAGATACCGGTGGGCTACATGACCGACAGGCTACCCCTGAGGCTTCTTATAGGCCTTGGAACGATGCTGGCGGGCATAAGCTCCATACTCTTCGGCGTGGCCGGGAACATGGGGACAGCTCTTGCGGCAAGGACCATCACCGGCCTTGGCGTATCTGCTGTGCTTATACCCTCATACAAGATACTAAGCGTCGCCTTCGGCGAGAGGTTCATGATGGCAAACGGCATACTGATGGCGGCAGGCGCCGCAGGGGCCCTAGGGGCGTCAAGCCCGCTTGCCATGCTCATCGACGCCTACGGCTGGAGGTCTACCTTCTACATAATCGCGGCTGCCAGCTTCTTAGTGGGCTTTCTTTGCCTTGCCTTCATAAAGGGCCCCTGGGACGCCCGAAACGAGGCCTCCAGGAGGGCTGACAAGGGCGAGGTTGGCAAGGGCGGAGGTGCGCTCGGGCATCTAAGGCACGCTCTTCTTCCTGGCACGGTCACCTTCTTCAAGTATGGCCCCCTGGTAGCCTTCCAGGGCCTGTGGGGAGTGCCCTTCCTGATGGCCTCATACTCGATGACGAAGGTATCGGCAAGCCAGGTGCTGTTCCTGCTGTCCGTAAGCACGATAACCGGAGGGCTCCTGGTCGGGCCCCTTACATCCGTGGCCAAGGTGGGGCAGGGGACGCTTCTTAAGGCCTCCTCGGCCCTGTTCCTGCTGTGCTGGATCCCGATGGTGCTCAAACCCTCAGCCCAGGTGCTCAGCGGCATCTACGCATCGATGGCGGTCATGGGCGCGGCCGACATAATCGTGCTCATCTCGATAAACAACTACATCAGGCGCACTACGACAGAGCAGGTGAGGGGCACCGTGCTGGGTATGACCAACATGATGACGCTTCTGGGCGGCGCGATCTACCAGCCCGTGATGGGGCTGTTCGTAAACGGCGCGGCATCCGGCTACACATCGGCCTTCATGCTTTGCATTGCAGGCGCCGCGATATCGTTGACCGCAGCCATTTTCCTGTCCAGGAAACTCTCCTGAGCAGCTAAGGGAAAAGGGGGACGGGGCGAAGGCGCCCTACACGCCACTCGCCCCGCACCTTGAGCCGTCCCTTACCGGCACTCATATCCACTCATCCGCCCCATTAATATCGACCGCGCCTGTCCGCACTGGCGTGCCCGCCATATCCTGCCTGCTACCTGCGCTTCTATGCCCCCATGGGTGTGCTCTCTCCGGGCTTCGCCTCAGTGCCTCCATCGACAGCTTCGGCACCGGTACTACCCGCCTTGGCATTCTCGGCCTTTGCGACCTCCGCCCAGAATCTGACCTTACCGTCCAGGTTCTCTGCGCCATATCCCATGCCGTGCATCTCCTGTATGGCCCTGACGATCGAAAGGCCGAGCCCGTACCTGCCCTGGTTCCTGCTTCTGGCCTTGTCTGCCCGATAGAAGCTGTCCCAGATGTGCCCTATAGCCTCTTCAGGAATGGGCTCCCCGTCGTTTACCACTTCCAGGACCCAGGGCTCGCCTTCTTCGCCGTATACCATGACATCTATCCTGCCGCCCTCCGACAAGTGCTCCGAGGCATTGTTCAGGAAGTTGATCAGTACCTGCTCGGTGCGCCTCTCATCGGCGAAAGACTCCGCCTTCTCAGGAAGGTAGAGCTTGAGATTAGGCCGAAGCTCGGGCCTTACGCACCTATCCGCGATCCTGTTCACAAGCTCCGTCAGCGAGAAGCGCTTCATATCCAGCTTCGCACCTCCGCTTTGATACTGCGAGAGCTCCAGCAGGTCCGAGACCAGCTTGTTCATCCTCTCGGCCTCGTCTACGATGACGCCGCTGTAATACTCCTTCTTGCCCTCGTCTCCGGCTATGTTCATCTTAAGCGCCTCGGCATAGCCCTGTATGACGGAGATTGGGGTCCTGAGCTCGTGCGAGACGTTCGCGACGAACTCCTTTCTCAGGCTGTCGAGCTGGCGTTCCCTTTCGAGCTCGCCTTCGAGCATGCGGTTCTTGAGCTTTAAGTCCTCCAATGCCGCGCTCAGCTTCTCTGAAAGCTCGTTTATGCTGCTTCCGAGCTGGCCCATCTCGTCTTGCTGCCTCGTCTCGCACTTCCTGGAGAAGTCCAGGGCGGATATGTCGCGGGCGATGCCGCTCATCTCGACCAGAGGCTCAGTGAACTTCCTCGAGAAGCCTACTGCCCATATTACCGTTATGATGAGGCCCAGGGCCACTGCATAGAGCGTGAAGGTGTTAGCGACGGAAGCTCCGCGCTCAATCGAGCTCAGCATGACCCTCACATCAAGCCAGCTTCCGTCCGAAAGCTGCTTCTTCACCGTCATATACCTCACGCCGAGCCTGATGTCGTTCTGAAGCTCCAGTATGGAACCGTCCGGAAGCTTGGTGGAGTCCTGCACGGAGAAGTTGGGGATCCTCTGTGCAGGGGACGGCTTGTCGTCAGGAATCCTGCCGCCGAAAGGCTGGTCCATGACGCCCGTCCTCGTGAAGTACCTCGGGATACCATCCGCGCCGATTATCGATACTGCGAGGCTGTACTTCCTTTCGGTGCCCTCCAGAAGGTCCGATAGGCCGCTGTCGTCTGCGGATGAATCGACGATGGATGCGACCTTCGCTGCCTGGCTTGTCAGCATCCTCTTCTCCATGAAGATGTAGTACTCCTCAAGCAGCGTCCCGTTCATAAGTATCATGATAGCGCCCATGAGCAGGACTATGCCCGTTATGGACACAAGAAGCCGCCTTCTGATGCTGGGGCCTCTCATTCTGCCACCTCCAGCTTGTAGCCGAAGCCGCGCACGGTCTTAATCATCTTCCCGCCCTCGTCGCCCAGCTTCAGCCTCAGCCTTGCCATATGAGTGTCTACAGTCCTCTCGTCGCCATAGTAGGTGTAGCCCCAGACGCTCGTGAGAAGCTGCCTCCTGCTGAACACCTGGCCTAGGTTCGATGCCAGCATCATAAGAGTCTCGAACTCCTTGGGGGCCAGCTCCAGCGCCTTTCCTGCGAAGCGCGCCTCGTGTGTCGCGGCATCTATCTCAAGCAGGCCGGCTTTGACCTGCCCCGCCTTAGTAGGAAGGGACCTTCTCAGAAGCGCTGCCACCCTCGCCAGCAGCAGGGCCAGGCTGAAGGGCTTGGTTATATAGTCATCCGCGCCGACTTCGAAGCCGTGCAGCTGGTCGAACTCCTCGACTCGGGCTGTGAGCATGAGAATGGGTATGCCTGAGAGCTTCCTTATCTCCCTGCAGACAGTCCACCCGTCATATATGGGCATCATTACGTCGAGGATAATAATGGAGAGGTCGGAATTCTCCTCGAAGGCCTCAAGAGCCTTCTTCCCGTCCGAGGCTGTCACCGTCTCATAGCCCTGGCTTCTCAGGGCATCCTCCACAAGGCCTCTGATCCTGGCCTCATCCTCGGCTATTAGTATCTTGATCATCCTAAAGTGCTTCCTTTCATATTGCCTCAACCTTTGCAGGCGCCCCCAAAGGCCCTTCGTATATGATAATTGTAACGCATCAGGCCCGGTATCTTCTTGGCTTCAGAGCCATTACGGCAAGCGTCGCGGCTATGAGCGCCAGAACGGTGGCCCCGGCCATTATAAGGCCTCCTGCGGTCATGGCTCCTCCGGCCCGGGCATCCTGCTGCTGCGGCCTTAAGAAGTCCTCCCTGATTGACCATCGGAGCTCATCCGCGGGCGAATCGGCTTGAGGCTCGCTTTGCTGCCCGAACTGCGCTTCTGGCTGCGCTTCTGGCTGCGCTTCAGCCAAGCCTTGCGGCGAGGTTACGGCTGCATCGCCGGGTGCTGCCAGGCCCCCCGGCCACTCCTGCATTCCAGGTGGCATCTTACCTCTCGGCAGCGCATCATCGGGGGAGAAGCCTCGCGGGTTGGCTCCAGCTTGCATCTGCATCATGCCGTCAGGCGGCATGAATCCATCGGGGGCCGAACCGAAGCGCGCAAGGTCGGCCTCCGCCAGGCCAAGCTCCGCAAGCCTTGCCAGGTCCTCATCAGCCAGGTTGCCTGACTGCGCCTTCTCCGCAAGTCCTGCGATCTCCTGCCGGCTAGCGGCGTCAAGCCTCGCGCCCGGCCAGTCCTGAGCCAGCCCGGGCACCATTCCAGCCGGAAAATCAGCTCCGGGGAACCCTCCCTCGCCCCTTGCGCCAATGCCGGAAGAGGCTATCCCAAGCTCGTCGGCCGTGCGGGGAAGCTCCCCGTCAAGCTGCGAGAGTATGCTCTGCCTCATATCCGAGGCGAAATCAAGTAGATCAGGAGACCTGCCTACGCTGCTGCCGGTGAGGGAGGAGGCGAACTCAGATAAGGCCTGTCCTCCTTCGTCCCCAAGGCCTATGTAAGGCGCTATAAGCTCTGATAGTTGGGAAGTCCTCATGGCGAGGCGCTCCTCTGACATGAATCCGTCGACAACCTGCCTGAGATAGCCGTAATAGCTCTGGCGATACGTCTCGTCCTCAAGCAGGCGCTGAAGAAGGGGCCTGTCTGATAGCGCGCCCTGGACAGGCTCGTCTATGGCCACCGCCGCCCCGGCGTCAGTGCTCATGCGCGCGAAGCCGCCGAAGGACATGTTGTAGTCCCAGCCGATCACGGTGAAGACCCCGTCGTGCTGGTAGAGGTAGTAGTTGTGCTTCATCTGGCCCTGGTAGCTGTCGAAATTGCCCAGGGCGGTGCTTACCGCGAAGTATCTTAGGGCGGCGTTGACGTCTAGGACGTCCTCAAGTTCTCCGCCCTTGCCGTTTACCGCGGAGAGGAAGGCGATTAGTGCGGACTCATCCTGCCTGCCTTCGGGGGTTTTCAGGTTCATGCCGGTATAGTCCGAGGCGTCGGAGCTTATCCACTTGAGGTCCGAGCCTGTGCCGTCGGGCTTGTAGAGGTCACCCTTGTTGTTCACGAAATATCGTGCGATGAACTCGTCTTCGATGGCCTCGACTCCCAGGTAGAGTCCCCATGGCTTCCCGTTTACCGACAGGTTCACGAACACCCTTCCCGGGGTGGCAAGCCCCATCTCCTCCATCGCCTCGTAGGTGAGATACTCCCTCATATAGGATGGGTCGCTGTAGCAGTTGTTGAGGTTGAGCTTCTTAAGGCCCCAGAGGCTCTGCTTCCCTACATACTCGTTGAAGTCCACCTTGAAGCTGAACCGGGAGCTGGACGAGCCTCCGCGGGAGCCAGCGATGGAAAACAGGGAGGAGTTGCCCTTGGTGCGCACCGCGACGTTGCTCAGCCTGGTGCCGTCTACCGTTATATCGGCGACATGGAACTCCTCCTGCATGGCGTTTGCCAGCATATCCTCAAGCTCCGATTCAGGAAGCGTGATCTCTATCTGCACTACCTTGTCTTTTCCGAAGAGCCTGCCTACATACTCGGGCTCGATGAGGGCAGCCCTCCCCCCGTCCCTTCCGACAAGCGAGAAGCCGACCATGAGCACCACGGCAAGTAGCGCCGCAAGGACGGCGCCCATCCTGGGGAAATCCGCCTTCATGACCGTACACCTCCGGATTCATGCGCGCTCATGCGGCATACTCCCCGTCGTAGCTGATGAGGGACACTCCCGTGACCCCTTCGATGGCTGCCAGCTCGTTCACAAACCCCGTCTCAGCCCCTTTTAGGCGGACGTCTACGGCAAGCTCTATGCCTGAGGCGCCCACCGTCTTGGACTTAACGAGGAAGCGCTTGACGGATGAGCCCAAGGCCTTCTGCACTGCCGCATCCGCTGCCTCGCCCTTCAGCTTAAGCACCAGCACATATGGGTTGTCGTACTTCGCCCTCCTAATGAAGAGCACGAGGACCAGCCCTATGGCAAGCGACCCTAGTATGGCGATGGGGAAGAGCCCGGCGCCTGAGAGTATGCCGGCCCCTATGGACCAGAACAGGAAGACGATGTCCATTGGATCTTTGACCGCAGTCCTGAACCTTACGATGGACAGGGCCCCAACCATGCCCAGGGACAGCACAACATTCGATGTGACTCCGAGGATTACGAGGGCCGTCATCATGCTCATGGCGATAAGAGATACGCTGAAACTCCTGGAGAACATGACCCCGCTGTAAACCTTGCGGTAGACGCTGTAGACGAAAAGGCCGATTAGGAAGGCTACGCCGATCGCCAGGAGTATGTCCAACGGCGAGAAGCTGGTCACTGACCGCTCGAGGAAGCTTGATTTGAAGATGTCGCTGAAGCTGATCGTCGAATTCATCTGATGCACCCCTTATCGCTCAATAGTCTGGCCTATGGAAAGAAGCCTGCCCATCACGAACTTGGATGAGGCCTGCCTGGACTTGCCCGGAAGCTGGACCGCCCGCTGGATGTATTCGGGAAGGAAGCCGTCGAACTTCACCTCAAGGACGCAAATCCTGGGATCTATCGCCGGCACCGTGGCAAGGCCCGCATCGAACATGTCGAGCCCTGCCGGGGCCGTCCTAATGTCGGCATCTATCGTAATCCTGGTGTCGCCTCCGGGTGCCATGAAAGCCATGCGCCTATAGTCGATGACAGCCTTCGGGGCAAGCAGCCGGGTGCGGCAGGCCAGGTAGAAATCGGCGAGCAGCGCATCGCCGGATGAAAACAGAGCTTCAAGCTCGCCCGAGATGATGCGCTGGGCGGACTGCCTGTCAAGGACCGAGGTGCGCTTGCCAGTCAAGCCCATCAGCTTGGCCTTGCGCTCCAGCTTAATGAGGGAGAAGTCATCATTGTAGCACCTAAACCTGTATTTGACCCTGTTATCGGTCCCTGCGAGGTTCTCCGCAAGTGCAGTATCCCGCATATCGTCGAAGTAAAGGCTACGCACCTTGTAAGTGCCGTCAGGGCCGCAGTTGGCGTCCTTTTCCATAAGTCCCCTGAGCCTTACGGCGAGGACCTCCGCCTCGGGCCTGTTTATGAAGTACTTCAGCTCGTGCCTTGATATGGAAAGCGGCATGCGGATCTCCTCCAATCGCTCTTCTGCGACGATGATAGGGGCCCAATGTTACATCCGTGTGACGGCATTATCAACTGGATGTGAACAAAAAAGCCGCCCCCTTGGAGGGAGCGGCGTGAGGTGATCGGGCTTAAGGTCGCTTAGTGCAGGTTGCTCTTGTAAAGAAGCGGCATGTCCTGCGCCTTGGCCTTGGTCGCCCAGTCTGTGGGTATGACGGTCCAGTTGCCGATGGGCTTGGGCTCAAGCACAGCGGTCTGTTTCTCTATCCACTTCATGATGTAGTACCTGAGGTCCTTGATGGTGGAAGAGGTGACGAACTTCATCGCCTGCACGTCGGCCGCGTTCATGCCGGCGCCGGTGGTGAGGTGGGCGCCTCCGCCCTGGGCGCGGTAGGAGTTGATGGCGACCGAGTAGGTCTTGTTGAGGTCGAACGCGCCGCCGTTGCTCATGCCGAGTATGGTGACCCTGGAGCCGGCCGGTTTGCTGACGTCGACGATGTAGTCGATGCCTGCCGCTGAGTCGTAGTTGTAGTAGCGGGTGGCCTGCTCGGCAAGGCCGTTTGTGAGCTTCAGCGTACCGTCTGCGTTCTTTGCGAACTTGATTATGTGGTCGCCCGCCGACTTCATGGTGTCGAACCATCCGGTGTAGGAGAACTCGATGAAGTCCTTTATCTGCTTGCCGGTCATGTTCATCGTGTAGAGGAAGTTCTCGTACTTGTAGAGGTTGAACATGTCGCGCACATACAGGGTCCCGTCGACGGAGGTGGGTATCTGGGCGTCGGCCGAAAGCGGGGCGGCGAAGGAGATCTCAGCCTTGTTGAGGCCGAAGGAGTCGTCCCTCGTGAGCTCCAGCTGGATGTTGTGTATGAGGTCCACGAAGGCGCTGTCGCCGAACATGGAGTCTCTTGTGGTTATTACGCCCTTCATCTTGCCTATGGGCCTTGAGACGTATGCCTTAACCGCGTCGAACTGCTTCTGGAAGGCAGCTACGAACGCCTGGTCCACGGGGGTGCCTGCGATGTCCCTGACCTGGCTGTCGACCTTGTCTATCTTGTAGACGCCGGTCGCCTTGTCCAGTACGAGGTCCACCTTGACCTGGGCGATGCTGCGGCATGCGTTCTGGGCGCCTAATATGCGGACGGTCCTTCCGTCGGGGCCTGTCACCGTCTCGTTGTACTTGTTGTGGTCATGTCCTATGAAGATGAAGTCGAAGCCGGGCACCGTCATGGCGACGTACTTGGAGCCGTTCTCGCCATCGGTGGCCTTGCCGGTCCCCATCCCTGCGTGGAACAGGCCTATCACGAGGTCCGGGTTCTCCTTCTCGCGCACTACCTTCATCCACTTCTGCGCGGATGCGGCCATATCATCGAAGCGCATCCCGCTCCAGAACTGAGAAGGCAGCCAGTTGGGTATCCAGGGGGTGACGAGGCCGATCACCGCTATGCGCACGCCGCCCCTTTCTATCATGGTGTAGGGCTTGAAGTAGGGCTCGCCATTGTCCGTGCGCACTGCGTTCGCCGCGAGCATCGGCACGGGCATCTCCTTGACCATCTTGTCATATACCGGGTGGCCGGCCTCGATGTCGTGGTTGCCCATTATCGTCGCGTCGGGCTTCAGGTACTTGAATATCTCGGTGAGAAGGTGGGTCGATGCAAAATCCTCGAAGTTGTAGTAGTAGACCGAGGGCTGGCCCTGGAGGTTGTCACCGTTGTCGAGGTAGACTACCTGCTGGTCCGCCTTGGCCCTCTCCTGCGCAAGTATCGTGGATACCTGGGCCAGGGAGCCGTCGACGGCCTTATCCGTGATGAAGTCATAGGGGAAGAAGGAACCGTGGATATCCGTTGTCTCGATGATTACGAGGCGCTGGGTGTCCGGCCTGTTTGCGGCAAGGGCCGGAGCGATGCTTACCATAAGGGCTAGTGCTGCTGCAAAAAGCAGGATGGGCAGTCTCTTCATGGCAATACCTCCCGAAAATGCTTGGTCCCCAAAAGCATTCTACATCCTTGAAGGGGGGAGGTTATACAGGAATCTGCGGATTATGCGTAACTTGAGAAGGGAAGGAAACAGCCTGTAGAAGGGGCCTGGATCCCGGCAATGCCCCGGCAAAGGCGATTACTGCAGCGATCATCATCCGTCCGTAGGGATATCCTACTCCATGGAATATGTTGATTTTCACCAGTAAAGTCACTGATAATGACTTAGGCGGTGAAAATATGATAAATACTACGAGAATGCTAAGGAATGAGCTGAAGGATTACGCCAATCCGACTGCAAGGATCAGGCAGCTTGTGAAGAAGGGGGCGCTGGTCCCGGTCGTAAGAGGGATATACGAGACAGATAGGGGTGTACCAGGGCACTATCTTGCCCAAGTCATCTACGGGCCTTCATATCTGTCCTTCGAGTTCGCATTAGCCTATTACTCGCTCATTCCCGAGGCGGTCTATAACTATCCGTCCGCGACCTTCGAGAAGAGGAAGGCCAAGCGGTATGATACGCCCTTCGGGACATTCACCTACCGTGACATCCCAAGCGAAGCATACCCGGTAGGCGTCATGCTTCACATGGAGGAAGGGTATTCCTTTCAGATAGCCTCTCCCGAGAAAGCCATCTGTGACCAGCTTTATATCATGCCGCCTATGAGAAACAGAAAAGAGCTGGAGTATCTGCTGTTCGAGGACTTGAGGATCGATGAGGGCGGCTTCTCCGAGCTGAACATGGCGAAGCTTATGGAGATTGCCGCATGCTTCCGGACGAAGAACCACAAGCTGCTGCAGTCTTATGTGAGAAGGGGCTTAAGGAAGGGAGCATATGATTAGGCCTCATGCTCAAACCCTTACAGAAGCCTCAGCTTCCTCATGATCAAAACGGCGATAAGCGTCAGCCCGGCTGCGAGCCCCGCCACCAGGAAGAAGACGCCCTCCCCGGAGGCCCACCTCATAGGCACGTTCATGCTGAAGAACGCCGTCACGATGGTCGGCACGGCTAGCACCAGGGTGAGCGAGGTCAGGAACTTCATGACTACGTTGAGGTTGTTGTTAATAATCGACGCGAATGCGTCCATGCTGCTTCCCATTATGTCGGAGTAGATGCTTGCCATGTCGGATGCCTGCCTGCTCTCCACGATGATGTCGTCCATCAGGCGCAGAAGCCCCGCATCGGAAGTGAACATTGGGGAGTTGCGCAGTTTCTCGAGCGCCATCAGGTTGCCGTTCACCGCCGTCCTCATATATACCAAGGACTTCTCGTTCGCCAAGAACTCGAAGATGAGGGAGTTCTTCATGGCAAGCCCCAGCTTCTTCTCAAGCTCGGTATCCTTCCTCTCGATAAGCCTTAGGTCCCTAAGGAACAGCTGTGTCGCCCGCAGCAGGATCTGAAGCATAAGCTGAGGGCCGCATGAACCGTCGGCAAGTCTGGCAGGCGCTACGGCGAAGTCCTCCACAAGTTCGGTCTCATGGCCCGATATTGTCACGGTCGCCTCCCTTGTAACTGCGATTCCCACCGTGGTGACCTTCCAGTGGGCATCCTCCGCCTGCCTTCCCGTGCTCAGGTAGAAGATGCCGTAGCCGTCCTCCAGCTCGAAGCGCGGCAGCTCGTAATCGTCCAGCGCCGCTTTAAGATGCGGCATGGCAATGCCGTACCTTGAGCTCAACCATCCGAGCTCGTCCTCGTTCGGGTTTATGGCCCTCACCCAGCATGCGTCATCCCCGTCGGTCTTTACCCAGCTCCCCTTCTCCTGACTGTACTTGATGAGCATGGTGCCCCTCCTATCAGACGCTTCTATCGCCTTTCCCCCTTTGGATTATAGAAAAGGGGCGGGATTCCTCCCGCCCCGACCGATTTCGCTTGCCCTTCCTCAACCTACTTGGACTTTATCTCGGTCCAAGCCTGGTCATAAAGCTCAGTCGCCTCGGCGATGTCAATGCCGAACTCGCTTCCCTCGAAGACGTTTCCGTCCGGATAGGCGGCCTTGTTCTCCCTTACCTCCTCGGGAAGAAGGGCCTTTGCGGCAGCGTTGGGCGTAGAGTATCCCACAGCCACGGCGTTATCGAGGCCCACCTGGGCATCCAGCATGAAGTTGATGAACTTGTGCGCCATGGCCGCGTTCTTCGAATCCTTGGGTATGGCCATGTAGTCCACCCATACGCCAGTGCCCTCCTTCGGGATCACATACTTGAACTTCGGGCTCTCGCTCATAAGGAGGAAGGCGTCTCCCGACCAAGCCATTGACATGACCGCATCGCCCGCAAGAAGGGCGTCCTTATAGGCGTCGATGTCATAGGAGCGCACCATCGGCTTCTGGTTAATGAGGGCCTGCTTGGCGGCCTCTATCTCCACCGGGTCCACGCTGTTCATCGAGAAACCTAGCATCTTGAGCGTAAGGCCGATCGTATCCCTCATGCTGTCGAACATAATGACCTTGCCGAAGTACTTGAGGTTATGAAGGGCCCACCAGCTGTCCACAGGCTCTTCGACCAGCTCCGAGTTGTATAGTATCCCGACCGTGCCCCAGAAGTAGGGCGCGGAGAATTTGTCCTCGGGGTCGCAT
Source organism: uncultured Clostridia bacterium (assembly GCA_964532805.1). Taxonomy (GTDB): domain Bacteria; phylum Bacillota; class DTU025; order DTU025; family MWDF01; genus MWDF01. Next base: position 8,501 of record CAZHKX010000007.1, on the reverse strand, counting down.
GAGAGCCCCTTGAACATCGGGTCGATGTTGGTGTAGTTGGGCAGCTTCTGCTTATCCAGCGGCATGAGCATGTCCTGGGCGATCATCACCTGCAGCATGTAGGCGCTGGGGAAGATGACGTCGTAGCTGTTGCCGCCCGCCTTGATCTTCGCGAGCATCTCCTCGTTGGTGGAGTAGGTCTCGTAGATGACGTCCACCTTGTTGGACTTCTCGAACTCCTCGATGACCGCGGGGTCTATGTACTCGCCGAAGTTGTATACGCTAAGGGTCGCCTTCTTGCCTATGAAACCCAGCTTGTATGCGCCGAAGAGGCCTGCCGCCACTGCCACGACCAGCACAAACGCTATCAATAATGTCTTATTCTTCAAAGCTCACAGCACCTTCCGTAGAAGAAGTCCGGCAGGAAGCCGCCTGCCGTTCAATAGGAATTATATCAAATGTTTTGGATATATTCGCATCCGAGCTTAAGGTGATGAAAGAGGGCAGCCTTCATCCGGCTGCCCTCGCAAGTGCCTATGCTAGTTCGACTTGATCTCGGTCCAGATCCTATCGTAGAGCTCGGTAGCCTCCCTGATGTCGACCTGCACCTTGTTGTTCTCGAACACGTTGCCGTCCGGATAGATGACCTTGTTGGTCCTTACTTCCTCAGGAAGCAGCTTCTGTCCCTCGAGGTTCGGCGTCGAGTAGCCCAGGTACTCGGCAAGCTGCGCTGCAATCTCGGGCCTTAGTATGAAGTCCATGAACTTGTAGGCCTCGTCCTTGTTCTTGGCGCTCTTGGGCACCGCCATGGAGTCCACCCAGACGTTGCTGCCCTCCTTGGGGAGCACGTACTTAAAGCCGCTGTTCTCCTGGATGACCTTGAAGGCGTCGCCCGACCAAGCCATGGCAAGAAGCGCGTCTCCTGCAAGGAGCGGGTCCTCGTAGCCGTCCACGGTGTAGGAATGCAGCAGGGCCTTCTGCGCGATTAGAACCTTCTTGGCCTCCTCGAGCTCGGCCGGGTCCGTGCTGTTCAGGTCGTAGCCGAGCATCATGAGGGTGACGCCGATGGTGTCTCTTACGGAGTCGAACATGATGATCTTGCCCTTGTACTTCGGGTCGTGCATCGCAGTCCAGCTGTCGACCTCGGTGCCGATGGCCTCGGCGTTGTAGAGTATGCCTATCGTGCCCCAGAAGTAGGGGACGGAGTACTTGTTGCCGGGGTCGCTCTCAAGGTTCGTGAACTGAGGGTCGAGGTTCTTGAAGTTGGGTATCTTGCCGAGGTCGATTTCGGACAGCAGGTCCTGCGCCAGGAACACCTCCAGCATGTTGGTGCTGGGGATGACCACGTCGTAGTTCGTGCCACCGGCCTTGAGCTTGGCAAGAAGCTCCTCGTTGGTCGAGTAAACCTCATAGACTACCTTGATCTTCGTCTCCTTCTCGAACGCCTCGAGTACGGCGGGGTCCATGTAGTCGCCCCAGTTGTATATGTTCACCGTGGCCTGCTTGCCGCAGCCGCCTAATGCGACTATGGCCAATGCCATAGCTAGAACCACCGAAATCATCCTTGTCCTCATCTTCGTTATCGCCCTTCTTTCGTTAGCTTGACCTCATCATGGGAAGAATTATATACGAAACTTTGCACATGTAAAGCATAAATATCCTGGAAAGCGGAAACTGCCCTACCTGGACTTTATCTCTGTCCACGCCTTGTCGTACTCGGCAGTGAACTCCCCCAGGTCCTCGAATATCGCGCCGTGCGCCCAGATGTCTCCCTCGGGGTATGCCGCCCTGTCCTCCCTGATCTCCTCGGGCAGCAGCTTCATGGCCTCGGCGTTGGCCGTCGAGTAGCCTACCTCCAGCGCGCACGCCGCGTTCACCTCGGGCCGCATCATGTAGTCGATGAACAGCTCAGCCTCGCGCTTGTGCTTAGAGGACTTGGGAACTACCATGCAGTCCACCCAGACGTTCGTGCCCTCCTCGGGTATCGCGTAGGCGAGGTTCGCGTGCTCGTCCTTAAGAAGCACCGCGTCGCCCGACCAGCAGAGGGACAGCAGGGCCTCGCCGGAGGCCATCATGTCCTTATAGGCGTCAACCTCGTAGGATCTGACCAGCGGCTTCTGCAGGATGAGGGCGGCTTTGGCCTCCTCAAGCTCGCTAAGGTCCCTTGTGTTAGGGGAGTGTCCCAGCATGATGAGCGCTATGCCTATGGTGTCCCTTGATGAATCCAGCATTACGATGCGCCCTGCGTACCTGTCGTCCCAAAGGGCCCTCCAGCTGGAGATGCCCTCCGGTATCCTCTCGGCGTCGTAGACTATGCCCATAGTCCCCCAGAAGTAGGGGACGCTATGCTTGTCTTCCGGGTCGAAGGGCAGATTCCTGAAGCGCGGGTCGATGTTCGCGAAGTTCACAATCGAGGAGAAATCCAGCTCATGGAGCATATCCTGAGAGATCAGCACCTCGACCATGTAGTCGGATGGGAACAGGACGTCGTAGTCCGTGCCTCCCGCCTTGAGCTTGGCCAGCATCTCCTCGTTGGTCGCGAAGTTCTCGTAGTTGACCTTGATTCCGTACTCGTCCTCGAAGCCCTTTAAGACTTCGGGGTCGATGTAATCGCTCCAGTTGTATACGTTAAGCCTGGGGTAATACCCGAGCTTGTTGACTTTCTCGCCTCCGCAGCCTGCCAGGGCCGCCATGACGAGGACCGTTGCCAGCAAGAACGCATGCCTTCTCACCGCACAATCCCCCTTTTCGTTTCGGGGCGCATTCCATCCGCCCCTTATCTCTCCACCTTCTTCTTGTCCCTCGCCTGAAGCACCAGGAGCAGGGCCAGAATGGTCACGAAGATTATCGTGGTAAGCGCGTTGATCTTGGGAGTGACTCCCACCTTGGTCATGGAGTAGATCTTGATCGCCAGCGTGTTCACCCCGGAGCCTGTAGTGAAGAAGCTTATGAGGAAGTCGTCCAGCGAAAGGGTGAACGACAGGAGCATACCTGTGAGCACGCCCGGCATTATCTCGGGCAATATGACCTTCCAGAAGGCCTGCGATGGCGTCGCGCCGAGGTCCATGGCCGCCTCCTCGAGGTTGGGGTTCAGCTGATAGAGCTTCGGCAGCACCGCGATGACTACGAAGGGCACGCAGAAGGTTATGTGCGACAGCACTATGCTCCAGAAGCCCAGCGGAAGGCCAATGCCCACGAAAAGGGCCAGCAGCGACACGCCGATGACTATCTCGGGGTAAGTCACAGGCAGGTAGGTCATGTTCACCATGAAGCTCTTAACCTTTGGCTTCATGGCATAGATCCCGATGGCCGCCATGGTGCCGAGCACAGTCGCGGAGAACGAGGAGATCACAGCGATAAGAAGAGTGTTCCTGAGCGCATCCATGATGCTCCTGTCCTGGAACAGCTCGGTGTACCACCTGAGGGTGAAGCCCTCCCAGTTGCCCCTGTACCTGGAGTCGTTGAAGGAGTAGACGATGAGTAGCACTATGGGAAGGTACATGAAGACATATATCAGCCCAGCATATACCCATTTGCCGAACCTCTTTACCATAGCATCTCACTCTCCTCGCTCCGGTAACGGGAGGATATGAGGGTCATGACTAGCACCATGAGTATCATGACGGTCGATATGGCCGAGCCGAACTGCCAGTTCCTGGCCGACAGGAACTGGTTCTGGATAAGGTTTCCGAGCATCATCGTCTGCCCGCCGCCTAGTAGGTCGGAGATGATGAAGGTCGAAAGGGCCGGCATGAACACCATGATTATCCCGGAGACTATGCCCGGGAAGCTCAGGGGCAGGATCACCTTTATAAACGTCTGGGTGGGGTTCGCCCCCAGGTCGTTGGCCGCGTCGATGTGCCCTTGGTCCATCTTCACGAGCACCGAGTAGATGGGAAGGACCATGAAAGGCAGGAAGTTGTAGACCATGCCAATGAGCACCGCCCCCTCGGTATACAGGAGTTTGAGCGGCTCGTTTATCAGGCCGATGGACATCAGCACCTGGTTGAAGAAGCCATTCTCCCTAAGTAAGCCCATCCAGGCGTAAGTCCTCAAGAGGAAGTTCGTCCACAGGGGCAGCACGAACAGCATGACCATGAAGTTCCTGGCCCTGTCGCCCGCCCTCGAGATTATCCACGCCATCGGATAGCCGATAAGAAGGGTGAGGCCCGTGGAGGACACCGCCAGCACTATGGAGCGCCACAGCACCTTCAGGTAAATCGGCTGGAAGAACTTCACGTAGTTCTCCGTCGTGAACTTGAAGACTATGTCGCCGTACGGCGTACGCTCGCAGAAGCTGTACACCAGGATGATGATAAGCGGCACTACGCTGAAGACTATGGTCCAGAGTATGTAGGGGAGCGCAAGCGTCCTCTTCTTCTCCATCGCTAGCGCACCTCCGTCCCGTCGGGCTCATCAGCCCCTGCCCCGTAGCGTATGACCATGGGCGAGTACATATCCAGCGGCTCGTCGGTCCTTAAGACCCACGTCCTCTTGATGTCCTCCGAATAGACGTTCGTTATGTGCTTTCCCTGCGATGTCGTGTGAAGCTTAGGCACCGCTTCCAAAGAGCCGCTGCCGTCCTTAACGTAATCCTCGCTGTCCTGGGTTATCCAGAGCTCGCCGGCCACACTCTTCTCCCCTTGGACGATCACTGAGGGCAGCATGTAATCCGGGCTCACCTTCATTATATGGATGGAGTCGGGCGTAAAGTCTATGCCCATCCTTGAGCCTATCTCGGCGTTTTTCGTGTTCTGGACGATCCAGTCGTAGCCGGAGTCGTCGCGCACCACGATCTCGTAGTGCACGCCCTTGAACACGACGCTCTCGACGACGCCGTTTGCCATGCCGTCGTGCTCCCTTACCATCTCCAGGTCCTCTGGGCGCACTAGTATCTCGATGAACTCATCCTTGGCGAAGCCGCCGTCCACGCAGTCCCACCTCTGGCCGATGCACTCGACCTTGCAGTCGTCGCGCATGACGCCGTAGAGCATGTTGGCCTCGCCGATGAAGTCGGCCACATAGTGGTTCACCGGCTCGTTGTAAATGTTTATCGCGGTGTCGTCCTGCTGGATGACGCCGTCTTTCATCACTATGACCCTGTCGGACATGGTGAGGGCCTCCTCCTGGTCGTGCGTGACGTACAGGAAGGTTATCCCTAAGCGCTGCTGCATGCGCTTAAGCTCAAGCTGCATGTCCTTTCTGAGCTGCAGGTCCAAGGCGCCGAGTGGCTCGTCCAGGAGCAGGACCTGGGGCTCGTTGACAAGCGCGCGCGCGATGGCCACCCTCTGCTGCTGGCCTCCTGACAGGAACTGCACCTTGCGGCGCTCGAATCCTTCAAGGTTGACGAGCTTCAGCATGGCCTTGACCCGCTGCTTGATCTCGTCCTTGGGGACGTTCTTCAGTTTCAGGCCGAAGGCGATGTTGTCGAATATGTTGAGGTGGGGGAAGAGCGCATACTTCTGGAAGACCGTGTTGAGCTTCCTCTTATATGGGGGCACGTCGGTAACGTCCACCCCGTCGAAGAAGACCTTGCCAGACGTAGGCGTGAGAAAGCCCCCGAGTATGCGGAGCATGGTGGACTTCCCGCATCCGGAGGGGCCTAATAGTGTGACGAACTCCTTTTCCTTGATCTTCAGGTTGATGCCGGCAAGCGCCTCGGCATCCTCGAACTTCATAGATACGTCCCTAAGCTCCAGGATGTACCTTTCCATAAAGCATCATAACCCTCCATCCGGCGGCATATCCGCTAAGAGAGACCATCTCTCGTGTTTTTTAGAATCGAATTAAAGAATGAAGTAATCGAAGGCAAATGTCAATACTTGCACGAAGATTGTCCATTGATACCTTTACTTGGGGTTATGTGCTGTTCTTCGCTCAACTGCGGTCGCAGCTAGTGCTTCAGCTCCGGGCCTTTCTGAACCAGCATAAGCGGAACGGGCCCTGACCAGCCGGTTAGGGTAGAAAGCCAGAGGTTCCCGTGCTGCATCGCCGAGTGCACCAGAATCTGCACATAGGGGGGCTTGCCGATTAGGCTCAGATCCCCTTTGAAGTGGAAATGCCCCTCGAGCCTCGCGTTCATTATCTCGTGTGAGGTGGCCTTCTCCTTGACTACATATGCCATCTGGGCGATGGCGTTGCCCTCGGAGGGCCGTGTTATCTCCTTTACGCCCACGGACGCCTCAATATTCATACCGCCCTGCCTTCCCCCCTGCCACAGGGAGCTTGCGTCGTATGTGAGGCCCTTGAGCACTATCCTTATGAGCATCAGTTCCTTATGGACATCCTCTGCCAACATGGGCGCCTCCTTTGATGCGAAGCCCCCTGGAGGCGGATGCCTTCGCAGGGGGCTCGTACTTAGCTATGCTCTGTCGCCGCCCCTTACTTCGAGGAAGCTACGAACTGGCGTATCTGCTCGATGGACCTGTCGCCATACTTCTTCTTCCTCGCCGTCTGGGTGAGGAAGACTATGCCGATCATCAGAAGGCCGATGCCGTTTACGAGATATTCGCCAGTCATGCTGTAGAAGAAGTCCTTCGCGTTTATGATCGTGTTCGCTATCGAGGGTATGAACTCGAAGATCTCGGCCACGCCGTGGAAGAACTGCGAGCCGCCTATCATGGCGAGACCGCCTACTATCGCAAGTATCCTCTCCCACCAGGGCGATACGGTCCTCAGCCAGCCCTGCACGCCGACCGCAATAAACATCATACCGAGGAACGCCGTGATGAGGTTGAATATCGTGACATAGGAGAAGAAGCTCTGGTTTATCATCAGAAGGTTCGTGTTGTAGACGAAGCAGTACGGCACCATGAAGGCCGCAATCGACAGCTTCGTGGCGTTGACGCCCGTCTTGAAGGGGTCCGCCTTCGCGATGCCGGCTCCGGCGAAAGCAGCGAGGGCGACCGGCGGGGTGACGTCGGCTATGATGCCGAAGTAGAACACGAACAGGTGGGCTGCAAGCGCCTGGTCCCTTGCGATGAGGCCAATGATCGCCGGCGCGGCAATGGTGGACGTGATGACGTAGTTTGCCGTCGTGGGCACGCCCATGCCGAGTATGATCGATGTGATCATCGTGAAGAACATCGTCAGAAGCAGCTGGTTGTTGGCGAGGTCCACGAGGCCGGTTCCGAGCTTGAGGCCCAGGCCGGTCATCGTCACTACGCCGACTATCATTCCGGCGGAGGCGCACGCCACAGCAACCCCTAGAGCGCCCCTGGAGCCGTCCACGATCGCCTGCAGAAGCTTCGTGAAGTGTATCCTGGGCTCGCCGCCTATCGCGTTGACGATGAAGAATGAGGCGATGGCCATGAAGGAAGCCCTGGCAAGGTCGCTGTACACTGCGTACACGACGCCGAAGGTGATTATCGGAAGGATGATCCTGCCCCAGTCGGTGAGGAACTTGACGGCAGCCGACTCAGGGTTGGCCTTGCCGAGCATGTACACCACCAGGAAGTACAGGGCGACGGGCACGAGCGCGATTAGAAGCAGGGACAGTATGGGAAGCTTGACGAAGGCGTTCGCTATGTACAGCGCCGCGACTATGGCAATCACAATGCCGGTCACGGTCTGGAACGACTTGCTCTCCCACTTGCCGACTTCCTTCCAGTTGATGGCGTAGTCGCGCTTGAAGCATCCGGCGACCACCGAGAAGATGATGCCGTAGAGGGCCGCCTTCATGGCTGATACGCCTGTGGACAGGAAGAAGACGATGGCGATCACGGGCATCAGAAGCTGCGCCTGCGACCGCAGGAGGTTCCATATCTTGGGCATCTGGTCCTTGGGAAGGCCCTTCAAGCCCATCTTCTTCGCCTCGAAGTGGACCCCGAGGAAGACGCCGGTGAAGTATAGGATGGCGGGTATCACAGCGGCCTTCGCGATCGTCGCGTAAGGGACGCCAAGGAATTCGCTCATTAGGAAGGCCGCGGCTCCCATGACGGGGGGCATTATCTGGCCGCCGGTCGACGCGCTCGCCTCGACTGCGCCTGCGAACTCTCCCCTGTAGCCCAGGCTCTTCATCATCGGGATTGTGAAGCTCCCTGTGCCGACCACGTTCGCGACAGAGCTTCCGGAGATCGTCCCCTGAAGCGCGGATGAGATGACCGCGACTTTCGCGGGTCCTCCGGTCGCCGCACCGGCTATGGAGTTGCCGAAGTCGATGAAGAACTTGCCGATGCCGGTCTTCTCAAGGAAGGAGCCGAACATGATGAACAGGAAGATGAAGGTGGACGAGACCCCCAGCGGCACGCCCAGTATCCCTTCCCCGGTGTATAGCATGTAGGATGTGAGCCTCTCGAAGCGCACGCCCCTGTGCCTTAGGAAGCCGGGCATCTGCTTGCCGAAGTAGGCGTACAGAAGGAAGGTGCACACGACGATTAGTATCGGAAGGCCGACTACCCTCCTGGCTGCCTCGAGCACCAGCAGGATGGCAAGCGATGCCATTATCACGTCGTAGGTGTTGTTCATGCCCGAGCGTATGACCAGCTGGTCGTACTGGCTTATGTAGTAGGCAGTGATGCTCA